>JASHUR010000062.1 GCA_030039895.1 Acidobacteriaceae bacterium
GCAATTCGTCCGCCGATCCGCTGTCCAAGCCGACTGCGCGTGCCTAACAACCTGACACTCTTGATCCCATCAACAGCGAACTGTAGCGCCACACGCCAGGCGGTAAGCTGATATCTGAATCGCATCATGTCCAACGGCTACGTCTCTCCCACGATTGACTTTTCCCGCCGCGCCCATCTCTCCGAGTGGATGGACGAACCGTGCAGCTACGAGGACTTCCGCGACTGCCTGAAGGACCTTGACCGGATCAACCGAATCATCTTCGGCTACAGCCCCACGCTTACCTGGCTTGAACAATATGCCGACGCCGATGCGCCGCTGCACATCGTGGACGTTGGCTGCGGCGGCGGCGACATGCTTCGCCGCATTGATGCCTGGGCGCAGTCGCGCAATCTTCCCGTCCATCTTGCCGGCATCGACATCAATCCTCACGCCGCGCGCGCAGCCCGCGAATTCTCCAGCCGCTCCAGCCGCATCGAATGGATCACCGGCGACGCCTTTTCCTACGACCCGCCAGTCCCCATCGACCTCGTCATCAGCTCCCTTTTCACGCACCACCTCACCGACTCTGAAATCGTCCGCTTTCTCCAGTGGATGGACCGCGTCACTACACGCGGCTGGTTCATCAGCGACCTGCACCGCAAGCCAATTCCCTATTACCTCTTCAGCGCGCTGGCCACGCTCATGCGCCCGCACCGCTTCATCCGTCACGACGGACTCATCTCCATCCGCCGGAGCTTCGACCGTGACGACTGGGAAAACTACTGCGCGATCGCCGGGCTCGACCAGAACGGTGTAAACATCTACACCATGCGCCCGGCGAGGCTCTGCGTCGCGAGGGAGAAGCCATGACCACCGCCTCGCAGTCGCATAGCGACGTCTTGATCGTCGGCGGAGGCCCGGCCGGAGCCGCGGCAGCCATCCTCCTTGCGCAGCAAGGCCATGCAGTTCAGATCATCGAGAAAACTCCCGCCGCGCACCACAAGGTCTGCGGCGAATTCCTCAGCCACGAGGCGCTCAGTTATCTTGAACGACTCGGTGTTGACCTCCCTGCGCTGGGGGCCGCTTCCATTCAACGCCTCCGCCTCGCCGCCGGCCGGCTTATCACTGAATGCGACCTTCCCTTCCCGGCCATGTCACTCAGCCGCCGTACGCTCGATGAAGCTCTGTTGCAATGCGCTCTAAACGCAGGTGCGACTGTGCTGCGAGGTTGCCGCGTCGAATCGCTCGCCCGCGCAGGCTCCAACTGGACCGCGCGCCTGAGCAATGGCGATCTGCGTTCGGCCTCCAACGCTTTCCTCGCCACCGGCAAACACGACCTCGGTGGACACCCTCGCCCTCCAGGGCGCCAGAACGATCTCATCTCCTTCAAGATGTACTATCGCCTGGCGCCAACGCAGCAAGCTGCGCTCAAGCATCACGTCGAGCTCATCGTCTTTCCCGGCGGATACGCGGGCCTGCAACTCGTTGAGGACGGCACCGCAAACCTGTGCCTGCTTGTCAGCCGCAAGCAGTTGCATGCATGCGGAGGCACGTGGAACGGGCTTATCGCCCACATTCTGCGCAGCTCGCAGTTCCTCTGCGAGCGACTGCACCAGGCCACCCCTCAATTGGAAAAGCCTCTTGCCCTCTCGTCTATTCCTTATGGACTCTTGCAACAACATGCATCCGACGGCCTCTTCCGGCTCGGCGATCAGGCTGCCGTCATCCCGTCTTTTTCAGGAGACGGCATGTCCATCGCCCTGCATAGCGCACATGTTGCTGCACGGATCTTTCTCACTGGAGGCAATGCAGATTCCTATCAACATCGGCTTGCCCGTGAGCTCAGCTATTCTGTCTCAGTGGCCACAGCCGTCTCACGTTCGGTCATCGCCAGTCCTGGTTTGGTACATCTGGCTCGACTCTGTCCTCCTGTTTTGCGTCAAATAGCAAGAGGCACTCGTGTGCCCACATACGCGATGCTGGAAAGCGCCCACCCTGTAACTGGAGTAACGAATTGAAATACATCGCGATCCTTGCGCTCTCTGCGCTACTCACAACGGCAGCCCAGGCCTTGAGCAAAGGCGTCCTCGGCGAATGGGTAACGCCCGACGGATCCACGGTCAGCATTTATCGCTGTGGCTCCGACGTATGCGCGAAGATCGCCGCCGTCAGCAGCCGAGCGCCGTCGCGGGTCGATACAGAGAATCCTGACCCCAGGGAGCGCAAGCGCCCTCTATGCGGACTCGAGATCGGCCACGGCTTCCGCCTTACCAGCCCTGACCATGCCGAAGGCGGTCACATCTATGACCCTGAATCCGGCAACACCTACAGCGGATGGATGACCAGCAACGGTAACACACTCCGGCTGCGCGGTTACGTCGGCATCTCGATCTTCGGGCGCACTGAAACCTGGACGCGCGCGCAACACGATGTCACCTCCTGCCGTGCCTGACTCGCGCCGCTCTGTTACTGCTCGCTCAGCACGACCGGCTGCGCATCGGCGTTCAGCCCCAGCGCCTTCAGCGTAGCGTCATCCGGAGTGATCTCCGTCGCAGTCCGCGTCACAATGCCGAAGTTGCCGCGATAGTCCCACATGGCCCAGCCTATGTGATTGGCCTCCAGCGCCGTCCGCACATCATGGATCCAGCGGCCGCGCGAGGCAGGTGGGGCCGTCTCGCGGTATACGCCAAACTCGTCGCAGATCAGCGGAACATTTCGCTCTCGCGCCCAGGCCGCCGCAAAGGCAATGCGCCCTGCAATGCCTTGCGCGTTCCAGTCGCCAATGCTGTACTCGTACAGCTCGTACCGCGCCAGGTCGCCGGGCACATTCTTCATCTGCACAGTCAAATCAGCAGGCGTCGCCGGATAGGGAATGTTCTGATAAAAAATCCAGTTGTCCGCGCCCCATGACGCACCCTGATGCGTGAACTCATGCGGATCGTAAAAGTGAAAGTTGTAGATCACATTCGCATCGGGCAGCGGCTCCAGTTGGAGCAGATCGGGCAGGTTGGAATAGTTCGCCGCCGTCGCAACAATCGTGTGGTACGGATCGATTTGCCGGATCGCCTCATCCACGCGGGCCTGTATCCCCATCCAGCGATAAGGATCGTGCACCTCCGGCTCATTCATCAGCTCGTAGAAGATGCGCGCATGGTCCTGCTCCACGAAGTGCGTGGCCAGAATGCGCCATAGCTGCACGTAATCGTCCACACCGCGCTCTGTGTCCAGGTTCTGTTTGAACTGATCATTGGGAAAAACGCACAGCAACACCTCAAGATGGTTCGCCAGCGCCTCTTGGACTGCATGGTCCAGCTCCGTCAGCGCTGCTGGGTCGGCCGGCCCCACCTCGCCATGCCGCTCAATCAGCGACGGTTCGACGCCCAGGCGCACAAAGTCGAAGCCCATCGCGTGAATTGTCTTCAGGTCGCTTGCATTCGTATAGCTGGCTATGTGCTGCGGAGAGAGATCGCGTGAGCTCGCAAACCACCCCGACAGGTTGATTCCATGCTTCAGGGTCGCTGCACGCTCAAACGCCACACTTTGAGCTTTAACTACCTGAAATGCAGTGAGAAAGAGCAATGCCGAAAAAAGCACCTTCCTGCTTGCGCCCATTTCATCCTCCTTATGCCAGTTTCTCGTTCCTTACCATGGATTGTTTGTGTTAACGTTTTCATCGTCTCACGGACCCCGGTAAAACCGCTGCGCGAAGGCGCTCTATGACCCGCAAGCCTACTATCAAGGATGTAGCCCGCCTGGCCGGTGTAGGCCCCATGACCGTCTCGCGCCTGCTCAATCAGTCGGCCGGCGTTTCCGAAGAAGCTGCCGCGCGAATCTACAGCGCCATTGCACAGCTCGGGTATCGTCCCAACGAAATGGCGCGGGCCTTGCGCGGACAAAAATCCAGCACCATTGGCATTATCGTCCCCTATCTTTATGATCCCTTCTTCGCCATGTGCGCGCATGCTGTCAGCACAGTCGCGAGGGAAAAAGGCTACTCCGTCATCCTCACCACATCGGATGAGGACCCCGAGCTTGAGTACGTTGAGGCCCAGTCCATGCTGCGCCGCCATGTCGACGGCCTCATCGTCATTCCTTCAAGCCAGGACGGCACTCGTCTCTGCCTGCCCGAGTTCCAGTCCACACACATCGTCGCCCTCGACCGGCCCCTGCCGGACCGCCGCTTCAGCTCCATCGTGGTGGAAAACCGCGCCGGGGCCGAGCGCGCCGTCACGCACCTTATCACTGCGCACGGCCATAGGCGCATCGCCGTTGCCGCACTGGACGAGCGGCTTTATACCTTCCGCGCACGCGTCGACGGCTACGCGCAGGCCATGCGGCAGGCCGGGCTGGAGCCCCTCCCGGTCATATTGTGCCCTGCGCCTGATCAGGCAGCTGCCAACCTTCACCGCGTCCTCCGTGGACCCAATACGCCGACTGCTATCTTCACTACCAACGGTCTCACCACTCGTTTCATCTTCAAGGCGCTGGTTGATTCGGGCACGCGCATACCGGAAGACCTGGCGCTTGTGGCCTTCGACGACTTCGATCTGGCCGAGCTTCTTGAGCCGCAACTCTCCGTGATTCGCCAGCCAGCCATGAAGATGGGCAGCACAGCGGCAAACCTGCTCTTTGACAGAATGGGGGATGGCGCACAGGTCAGCCAGGGTGTCCGGCTTGTGCTGCCTGTCGAATGGGTTCCACGCCGCTCCTGCGGCTGCAACCCCTCAGCGGTGGCGGAGCTTGTCCCACAATCGCATCGCCAGGCCGTCTGAGCGCCCCGTCTTACTCGCAGCCGGTGGAGTTGAAGGCGAGGGCTTCGCGTGGGCGGTCACACCTGCTTCCTGAGACGCAGCCTTTGTTTGGACCGCAATCTGCGCCCCACTGCTTGTACCAGCGGCCTCTTCCTTGGGCATCGCATCCAGATACTGCACAATCAGTGTGATTCTGCGGTTCGAAGGGTCATACGGATTGCTCGGCACGCGCAGCATCTGGTCCGCATAGCCGCGCACCTGCGAAACTTGATTCGGACGCAACCCTTCTGCCTGCATCAGGCGCCGCGCTGCATTGGCACGGTCTGTCGAAAGGTCCCAATTGCTATAACCGGCGTGCCCGCTATAGGGCCGCGCATCCGTGTGGCCCTCAATCATAATGCGGTTCGGCACCTTGCCCAGTTCGCGCGCAAGCACGGTCAAAATCTCTCGCCCGTTTGTGTTCAGCACCGCGCTTCCCGTCTCAAAAAAGCTTCCGTCCTTTGTTTCCAGCAGCTCGATCCGTAACCCCTCGGGCGTCACCGTAATCTCAATCTGGTTCGACAGCGACTTCAGATTATTCAGCGCGTGCACTTTCTGCTCCAGCCGCGCCTTCAGGTCCTTGATGTTGTCCTTTGTAATGGGCAGATTGTCCGCGCTGCCCGCTCGGTCCGTGCCCGTAAGTGTCGAACGGCCCAGCGGATCATTGAAGTATCCGGCCACCGCCTTGCGCACGCTCGGACTGGTGTTCATCAGCCACAGAACAATGAACAGCGACATCATCGCCGTCACAAAGTCTGCGTAGGCCACCTTCCAGGCGCCTCCGTGGTGGCCGGCATGCGCCCTGGTCTTCTTGACCACAACAATGGTCTTCGGCTTGGACACTGCCTAAGCCGCCTTCTCGTCCGGCCGGCCGCCTTCCCCATCCCTGCTGCCGTGGCACGCGGCCTCAACCTCGCTGAAGGAAGGCCTCACATGCAGGGGTATCGCCCGCCGTGCCATCTCCACCGCATGCAGCGGCGCGTTGCCCTTGATAAAGGAGATCATCAGCACGCGCAGCACATACAAAAATGCGTGCTCTTCTTCCGCCTCCTTATTCATAAACGAGCCGACCGGCCCCACCAGCCCGTAGCACAACAGAATGCCCAGAAACGTCCCCACCAGTGCCGCCGCAACCTTGTGCCCGATTTCCGTTGCCGGTCCGCCCAGCGCGCCCATCGTGATCACCACGCCCAGCACCGCGGCCACAATGCCCAGCCCTGGAAGCGAATCGGCCACTGTCGTGAGCGCCGCCACCGGCTGGTGCGCGCACCGGTGCTGCACCTCCATATCCAGGTCCATCATCTGGTCCAGGTCAAACGCTTCCACGCCGCCCGTCACCGCCATCCGCATCGTGTCGCACACAAAGTTGCGCGTGGCCTCGTCGTGCAGGAAATGCGGGTGTTCCTTGAATATCGGGCTCTCGGCCGGCTGCTCGATATCGGCCTCGATTGATAGCATCCCGGCCCGCCGCACCTTGTTCAGCAGCTCGTACATCATCGTCAGCATGGAAACGTAGCGCGCTTTCGTGTAATGCGACTTGCCGAAAATGCCCAGCGCCGACGAAAAAATCGATTTCAGAATATGCAGCGGGTTCGCAATCAGCAGTGTCCCCAGCCCCGCGCCCGCAATAATCAGAAACTCCGCCGGCTGCACCAGAACGGCAATGTGCCCCTTCTCCATCAGGAAGCCGCCAATCACGGCCCCAAAGACCAGCAGAATTCCAACGATGGCAAACATCTGCGCTCTTCCCCTTAACGTCTGGCGAAATCAATGGACACCTCACCTCACGCGCAATGGTCGCCCGGAAACAGGGTGGGGCAGAAGTGTCTGTCCCGTCTATCGGCGGCTGGGAGAGCAGCTTTATTTTTGTTTGGAGGCGGCTTCGAGCTACGGCACGGGAAGCGACACCACGAATTCAGTTTTTTCCGGTTCGGTCGAAAAGGTAATCTCTCCTCCGAACTGGCCCACCACAATGCGGTGTGCGATATCCAGCCCCAGCCCCGTTCCCACTCCTGCAGGTTTCGTGGTGAAGAACGGCTCAAAGATGTGCTCGCGATGTTCAGGCGAGATTCCCGGCCCATGGTCGGCAATGCCGATGCATACCTTCCCGTCCTCGACCCAGGTGCGAATCGCGATCTCGCCCTTCTCAGGCGAGGCGTCAATCGCGTTGTCAAGGATGTTCGTCCACACCTGGCTCAACCCCGTCCCGGTTGTCTTGATATGCGGAACGTCGGGCGAAAACACCTTGCGCAGATTCAACTGCTTGTGACGGAATTTGTGAGCGAGGATGGTGAGGGTGCTCTGGATGCTGTCGTGGATATCAATTTCGCGTTCGCGGTTCTTGTCGTCGTAGGCGTATTTCTTAACCGCAACCACCAGGTCAGTGACGCGTGTAATGCTCTCTTCGATGGTGCCCACCAGTTGCAGGCTTGAGATCAGAGATTCCAGCCAGTTCAGCGCGTCAGAAAATGCAACCGGTGGAAATGCTGTCCTTGCGCACTCGATGTCCTCTCGTTTCCAACCCACGGCGACCAGCGTCGGCGCAACCTTCCATGCGTTTTCGACTCCCGCGTTCTCCAGCCACTCCAGCATCGCCTCTTCGGCGTCGGCCTGCTCCATTGAGCCCATGGTTCGCGGCTTCTGCAGTTTGAACGCCTCGGCCTGCAACAGTCCCAGGCATTGCAGTTGCTCTGCCGTCGGTCTGCTTTCGGTAAATCGCAGGCTGATCTCCTGCAGCCGAACCATATTTTCCCTCAGCTGCGCCGCTGCGCGCCGCGCCGCCGCGCCCGGATTATTCAGCTCGTGCATCAGCCCCGCGGCCAGCGTCCCCAGTGAAATCAGCTTCTCGCGATGTAGCGTCAGCAGTTGGTAGGCTTCCAGCCGCCGTCCCATGTTGGCCAGCACGCCCGCACGCACGACCGGACATGTGCTCATCAGGTTCCAGAAAGCGTCTCCGTTCACTCGAACGATGCAGCTGTCTGTCAGCGTCTCAACCAGCACCGTGACCGCGGACGCTCCGGTCAGCAGCGGCACCTCGCCGAACGTGTCTCCTGCCTTCAGAGTCGCCAGAAGAGTCGCTCCGCTGTCTGCCTCGGGCTTGGTGGCCCGCACCTCGCCCTCCAGCACAATCCAGAAGAACAGTTTCTTGTCGCCCGGACTAATGATCGTCGCTCCCGCAGGAGCGTCGAGCATCTCGACCTCGCCCAGACAATCGATGTCCTCGTCTTTGATATTTTGAAAAAGAGGAATCTGCCGCACTAGCGGGAGTAATTCTCGCGCCGAAACCGTTCGCCGTACTATGTTCGTTTGCTTACCTTCCATCGATTCGCTTTTCTCGTCACCCAAAACCAACTCGTAGTGCCATCGCCGGAGCCGTGCCCCTTGGAGCATTCTCCTTTGACCGCAAAACCCCGCGCTAAAACCGCGCCAGATACTGGTGCATAAACTGCACCGAAATTGACCCCTCACCCACCGCCGACGCCACGCGTTTTACTGACCCGTGTCGGACATCGCCAGCCACAAACACCCCGGACATGCTCGTCTCCAGCAGGTATGGGTCGCGGTCTTCCTTCCACCGCTGCGGCAGCTTCCCGTCCACCCGCAAATCCGGCCCGGATAAGACAAACCCGTGCGGGTCGCGCATAATCTGCTCCGGCAGCCAACTGGTCGCAGGCGCCGCCCCTATGAATATGAACAGCCCCGTTGCCGGAACCACCTTTTCTTCGCCCCTGCAGTCGATCCGCAGGCTCTCAAGTCGGTTTTCTCCAATGGCTTCCAGTACCTGAGAACCGGTCTCCACATTTATATTCGATGTGCCAGCAATCTGATCGATTAAATATTTCGACATGCTGGTTTCCAGCGACTCCCCGCGCACCAGCATGGTTACCTGCCGGGCATACTGTGAAAAGTGCATCGCCGCCTGCCCTGCCGAGTTGGCGCCGCCCACAATGTACACATCCTCGTCTTTACAGGCGCGGGCCTCAACCAACGCCGCGCCATAGTACACTCCCGCGCCGGTCAGCCGCTCAATGCCCGGCGCCTGTAACCGGCGGTAATTCACCCCCAGGGCCACCAGGGCCACATGGCAGGACACCTCATGACCATCCGCGGTGCGTACCAGACGGTACTGGCTCTCCGCTCGGATTCCCGTCACACACTGCGTCAGGAACTCCACGCCAAAACGCGAGGCCTGCACATACGCCCGCCGCGCCAGGTCAGCACCGCTTACGCCCGAAGGGAATCCCAGATAATTCTCAATCCGCGAACTCGATCCCGCCTGACCACCCGGGGCGTCGGGCTCAACCAGCAGCGTTTTCAACCCTTCTGACGCCGCATAGACGGCTCCGGCCAGCCCCGCAGGTCCGCCACCTATGACCACCAGGTCGTAGAAGTCCCTTGCCGCATGCGTACTCAGCCCGATCTTCTCCGCCAGGTTCGTCTGCGTTGGCTGCACCATCGAGGTTCCGTCAGGAAACAGAACCGCCGGAAGCTTCCGGTCATCAAGTCCGTAGCGTCCCAGCCACTCAAAGGCCTCGCCTTCGCGCTCGGGATCAAGCCATATGTACGGGACCTGATTGCGCGACAGGAAATCACGCACCTGATGATCAACCGCTGACCACCGCGGCCCAATCACCCGCATCCCTTCAAACCGCGGCTTGTAGCCTTCCGCCCATGCGCCCAGCAGGTCATCCAGCACCGGATACAGCCGCTCCTCCGGCGGGTCCCACGGCTTGGTCAGGTAGTACTGGATACGCGCAGTGTTAATGGCCTTGATCGCTGCCTCGGTGTCTGCATACGCCGTTAGCAGCACTCGCCTCGCCTCGGGATAAGCATGCTGCGCCTTCTCAAGAAAATCCACGCCGGACATGCCCGGCATCCGCTGGTCAGAAAGAAACAGCGCCACCTCGTCCCCGCGTTGCTGCAGTTGCGTGCACGTGTCCAGCGCAGCCTGCCCTGAACCGGCCCGCAAAATCCTGTAATTCGGACCGTACTTCCGCCGCAGGTCCTGGATAATGGCCTCCAGTACACTGGCGTCGTCATCAACGGCTAAAATCACCGGCTTACCCATGGTCTCCTCAGTGTACCGTCCGCCGCTACGGCGGTGTGGAAGCATGCAAAATGGATTTCTGGGAATCTCATAATTCCCAAATTGGGACGTTACTTTGGTCAGGGAAAAATCGGATTTCTATTCATTTCTTGAAACTATTCCATTACTCTGAAGTCACGAAAACCATAATCAAATCGGCATTTGTTTAACCCATCTTGACACAAACGAAACTGTGGCTTCGTGGTTCGCTTTTGCCTCGAAAGCTGCAATGCAAATCAAAAATTTCGTCGGCGAACATGGAATCGCATACATGCGTGCACTGTTACCGGCTTTTTAGGGCGCTTTGATTTCCCCAGGCAAAGCATCCTGTCTGCCTAACCAAGTTGCTCTCGGGAGAACATGAATAAGATCATCCTCGCTGACAATCAGGCCATTTTCAGAGCAGGGATCGCTAAAATTCTGGCAATTGAAGACGACTTCCGCATCATTGCGCAGTGCAGCGATGCGGTCCGGCTCTTTCAAGTTATGGATACCTTTCGGGGGGCAACTCTTATCTTTGCCTCTTCCATGAAACTCGGAACACTGCAGGTCATGGCGCGCGTCCGCTCCACAGGAAGCCGCGCTGTGATCATCGCGGAAAATCATGAGCCCATCCAACCCTTCGTCGCCGACGGCGTCAACGGAGCAGTGCACCGCTCTGTCAGCGGGCCCTCGCTCGTCGAGTGCATGCGTCGCGTTATTCAGGGCGAGCGCGGAGTCATTGCCAACGGATGCCAGGGCACCATCCATGAAGAAGATCCGGTCGGCGCCCGCGTCCGCGATCGCCTTACGCCAAAGGAAATGAAGATTGTCGCTCTGATTATTCAGGGCTGCAAAAACAAAGAAATCGCCTTCCGCCTCGTCACGACTGAGCAGGTCGTCAAGAACTACCTGCGCAGCATCTATGACAAGACCGGTGTCTCCGACCGCCTGGAACTGGCGCTCTTCACAATCCATCATCGAATACTCGCAGAGGCTGCCATTGCTGCTGGCGACCTCCTTACGCAGGCCAACTGACCACACACTTTACTTTCCTCTCCATAGGCAGCGAACCCCGCCCATCCACTGGCGGGGTTCGCCGTCTGAAGCATTGCCCTTACTCGTGTTAAGCCAGCTTCTCTGCGACTGACTTGGCCTGCGTAAAGAGATATAGGTAGTCCGGACCACCCGCCTTCGAATCGGTCCCCGACATATTGAAGCCGCCAAAAGGATGCGCGCCTACCATCGCTCCTGTGCACTTGCGGTTGAAGTACAGATTCCCTGCATGAAACTCGTGCCGTGCCTTGTCCAGTTTCACCCGGTCTTGCGAATAGACCGCCCCCGTCAGCCCGAACTCTGTGTTGTTCGCAATCGCCAGCGCGCTGTCATAATCTTTTGCCTTCACAATCGCCAGCACCGGTCCAAAGATCTCTTCCTGTGCGATGCGCGCGTCCGGCGCAACATCGGCAAATACCGTCGGCTCCAGGTAGAAACCCCCATCGGGAGTGGCAATCGCCTTGCCGCCGGCAATCAGTCGGCCTTCCTTCTTGCCGACTTCGATGTATCCCAGAATCGTCTTCATGGCTCCCTCATTCACCACAGGACCCATGTTCGGGTTCTCAGCCGGATCGCCGACCTTCAGCGCCGTAACCCCCTCCCGGACCCGGTCTACGAACACGTCGTACACCCGTTCCTCAACAATGGCCCGTGAGCAGGCCGAGCACTTCTGCCCGCTGAATCCGAAGGCCGAGGCCACCACGCCCGCTACCGCCTGGTCAAGGTCCGCATCCGCGCTCACAATAATCGAGTCCTTGCCGCCCATCTCCAGAATCGTGCGCTTGATCCAGATCTGCCCCTTCTGCGTCTTCGCCGCCCGCTCATGGATGTCCAGTCCCACTTCTTTCGATCCCGTAAAGGCAATAAACCGCGTCTTCGGGTGCTCCACAATCGCGTTGCCGAAAGTCGCGCCCGAACCCGGACAGAAGTTCACCACTCCCGGCGGCAGCCCGGCCTCTTCCAGGGCATCCACAAATCGCGCCGCAATCGTCGGCGAATCGCTGGACGGCTTGAGAATCACAGCATTGCCCGTCACTATCGCCGCTGCCGTCATGCCGGCCATGATCGCAAACGGGAAGTTCCACGGCGGAATCACAGCGCCAACGCCCAGCGGAATGTATAGCAGCTCGTCGCGCTCACCCGGATACTGAATCGGAGTCGTCGCCCGCGAAAGCCGCAGCGCCTCGCGCGCGTAGAACTCCAGAAAGTCGATGGTCTCGCCCACATCGGCATCCGCTTCAGCCCAGTTCTTACCCACCTCATAAGTCAGCCATGCGCAAAACTCAAATTTTCGCTCGCGAATAATCGCCGCCGCGTTCAACAGAAGCGCCGCCCGCTCTTCTGCGGGAACAAACCGCCACGTCTCAAAGGCGCGCAGGGCCGCTTGCATCGCCATCTCCGCATGCTCCGCTCCGGCCTTCTGGTGGATGCCAACCACCTGCGCCGGACGCGCCGGGTTCTTTGAGACGATCTTGCCCTCAGTCTGCAAACGCTCACCGCCGATCACGAGCTCGTACTCGTGGCCCAGCATATCGCCCACGCGTACCAGCGCCTCCCGCATCGCATGCGCATTCTCATGCCTGCTGAAGTCGGTAAAAGGTTCGTTGCGAAACTCGCCATGCGGCGCGCGCGGATGGATCACAGTGGAGATTTCAGTCGTTGCCATAACCTTCCAGTTTAGCTCTGTTCGCAAAAACTTGCCTGTAGCAGCCGCAATGACTCCAAAACAGGAAACGCCCACTCCAAAACAGAACTCCCCGCGTTGCTCTCAGCCAAACGTCCCCAGCTCCGGCCATTCAATCCTCTACCCTCCATTCAGGACCGACACCTGTGCAACAGACTCGACAAGTAGAGATACCCGGCGGCCCCTCGGCACGATTCTCCAGCCCCACTCCCGGCGCTCTTCATCTTGCCGAGGGGCTCCGGCACCATGCAGCCGGCCGCTTCGTTGCCGCGGCTCACTGCTATCAGAGCGCGCTGGCCGCAAATTCAAATCATCCTGATACCCTCTTGCTTCTCGGCATCCTCGCCCGCCAGACGCGACAGTATGCGGCAGCAATTACGCTTATCCATGCAGCAATCGCCGCCCTGCCCCCCAGTAGCCCAGCCGCGCACTTCTACCTCAACCTGGCACACGCGCACCACACCGCCGGAAACCTTTCTGAAGCGGAAGCTGCCTGTCGCCATTCACTCGCGCACGACCCGCACTCGGCTCCAGCCTGCTGTCGGCTGGCCGATATCCTCTCTGACCGTGGAAAACTCGACGAAGCGCGTCACTGCTGCGAGATGGCCATCACCTCCGAGCCACGTTTCGCCCGCGCATATTACTCCCTCGGCAACATACTTTGCCGTCAGGGAAACAACGCTGCAGCCGTCGCCAGTTATAAGCATGCCCTCGCACTGGCCCCCATGCGTGCTGAGTTCTACTTTGCGCTGGGATACTCGCTCAACCGCCTCCACCGCCCGCCTGCAGCCCGCGCCGCTTTCGTCATGGCAATCAGGCTGCATCCCCGTTTTGCTGAGGCCCATCTGAACCTCGGCAATCTCTATTACGATCATGGACACTCCGCCGCCGCCGCCTTGCACTACCTGCGCGCGTTGCGCATCCG
>JASHUR010000063.1 GCA_030039895.1 Acidobacteriaceae bacterium
TTTGCGCCAAACCACGCGCTTCAGCGCGCGCTTTAACGGAAGTTGCTTGCGCTCGCCATGGAAAACAGCGGCAGGTAAAGCGCAATCAGAATTACCAGCACCATCGCGCCCATCACGATCAAAATTGCCGGTTCAATCAGCGACATTGCGGCGGTCAGCGCGGTCTGGACATCCTCCTCAAAAAATTCGGCGACGGAGTTCAGCATCTGCGGGAGCGCGCCGGTCGATTCGCCGACCTCGATCATCTCCGTTGAAAGTGCGGGAAAAACCTTCGTGCCCTGCAGGCTGGTGGAGAGCCCTTTGCCCTCGCGCACGCTGCCGACCGATGAAAAGACGGCCTGGGAGATGCGTCTGCTCGAAATGGAGCGGGCAGCGGTTTCAAGCGACGGCACCAGCGGGAGCCCGCCGCTGAGCAGCGTGGACAGAGTGCGGGCGAACAGCGCGACCTGATATTTCAGCCAGATGTTCCCGAACAGCGGCAGACGGATGCGGATGCGGTCGATGCGGTCGGCGCCAGCATCGGACTTGCTCCAGCGATAGACCAGAAAGATCACCAGGGCCAGCGTGGGCAGGGCATAAAGCACGTATTTTTGCGCAAAGTTGCCCAGCGCCAGCAGCGCAAGAGTCATCGCCGGCAGCTTGCTTCCCAACTGGTCATAGAGCTGGGCGAACCGCGGCACAACAAATGAGATAAGGAAGATAAAGAGCGAAAAGACCAGCGTAATAAGGACCGCCGGATAAATCAGCGAGGCAGTCAGCTTTTTTCTGAAAGTGAGCGCGACGCGCTGAAAGGACAGGTAGCGGCTCAGGACCTCTTCAAGGTTGCCGCTGCGCTCGCCGGCCAGCAGCGTAGTGGTGTAGATGACGGGAAATCCGCCCTGCGCCTCAAAGGCCGAGGAGACGGACTCGCCCGTGCGCACGCGGGCGGCGACGTTCTGGAGCTGGGCGGCGAAATTCGCATTCTTCTGACTCTTGGCCAGCATTTCCAGCGAGCTCAGAATGGGCAGCCCGGCACGGACCAGGGTCAAAAACTGCTGGTTGAAGATGATGAAGGCTTCGAGCTTGGTCTTGCGGCGCGCGCCGGTAAGGCCGCGCGGCTTCACAGAGTAGATGTAGTATCCGGCCTGCGTAAAGCGTTGCCGCAACTCCTCGGCCGAGGCGGCAGAGTGCACCTGCTCCTGGACACGGCCGCGCTCATCGGCCAGCTTGATTACAAATTCCGCCATTGGAAGCTACTTTAAGGGTACCAGTTCCCGCAGATGATAGACGCAGAAGGGGCCGGGAGCGTTCGGAGGGGTGGCTGGGTCTAATGACCAGGCAAACGGTCGGGGCTGAGCCTGGCGATGCGCCCGTTAGGCCCGACGATCCAGGGCAGGCCGATGGCGTTCCAGTTGCCGTCGTCAAGCGGCTGCCAGGTTTTGCCGTCGTAACTTACATCCGAGCCATTGGGGCCCGCAGTGATCCACGCATCGTCGGTTTGATCCCACGCAACAGTGGAACGATAACCATGTGGCGCCAATGTGGCGGGAATCCACACTGGTGGTAGGCCATTCCATGCTGTAACAGCGGCTGCGCTGCCATGGGTGTTATTCGGTTTAGTGTAATCCCCGCCCACTGCAACAAGGTTTGCTCCGGATTGAGCCAGCGCAAATATACCGGAGGTGGATGAATCTCCTACCATCGGCAACCGTCTTCGCTCGAACTGCAGTCCCCTTAGGCATTCCTGAGTGGACATCAGCATGGTGCAGTTCAGCTCAGATGTATAAAGCCATGGACCGCCGGGTCCGCTCGTACCGAAAATCAGCGAGTGCGTATCACGAAGGATCATCGCAGAGTTACTGGCAGCAAACACTCCAAGACTCCTTCCACCAGTGCTCAAAGACTTTGCATTTACCCGGCTCCATGACTTACCGCCATTGAGCGTAAGGAACAGAGTAAATCTGCCCTTTACCGGATCGCCCAGTAAGAAGCCGTTATTCGTGTCAGAAAACGCTATAGCATCCCAAAAGCCCTCATTGTCAGGGTCGGTGAAGAGCAGCTTCCAGCGCGCGCATCCATCTGTGGTCTTATAAACGCGGGACAGCGCTCCGGGCCCGGAGGACATGACCATCGCTGTATTCACGTCCCACGCCCACACACCACGAAAGTCGAGTGTTGCAGCATTTGGCGGAGTAGCGCAGCGCTGCCAGTGTTGGCCGCCGTCGGTGGTTCGCAGAACCGTTCCATCTGTACCGCTGGCCCAGGCTACTTCATCGTTGACGGCGTGAATGCCGCGCAGGCCCGCCGTGGTGTTGCTGGACTGAATTTGCCAAGGGCCGGAAGTGGTCTGCTGTGCGCCGAGCCGTCCGCTGTCGGCGATCACGAAAAGAAGAAGCAGACCCGCAAACCCAAGGCGCAGTCGAGCCGAAAGTTTCGCCGAGAGTCTCATGGGGCCATATTATTCGCAGCGTTTTCAGACCCGCCGTACCGACAGCGCTCCAGCCGACGAGTTCTTGCCGCGAAGACCTCGTCGATACGACCGGTAGATCCACATTAGCTCTCCAAAAGCTCGAAAGAAATCCAGCGGATGGACCTTGGAGCCGGCCACGTCAGTCCATTTCGAAAGGGGCAGTTCGTAGATTTTTTCTCCCATCCGGTGCGTATCGCCTCCAAAAAGCGTAAGGAAGCGCGCCAGAATTTCAACATCGAAAATCCAGCGGGAGTGGAACGGCTCCTTCAGTACCTGGCTCAGGTCTGGAGTAACGCGGAACAGCTTCGCCCCGCACTGGCTGTCATAAATCGGCAGGTCCAGCAGCTGCGATACCGCCGTCGCGAAGCATCGCCCCAGATAATGACGCACGGCCTGCCGCTGAATGTCCCGGCCCAGAAGCTTGACTCGCGAACCGAAAACAAGTTCCAGCTCAGGTTTCGACGTCATCACGTTCAACATCTCTCGTATTTCATAAAGGGGCGTGGCCAGGTCGGCATCCCAGAAGCCTGTAACGCCTGCGCGGCCGGAAGCTATCACATGCAACATCCCCTGGCGCACAGCCTCCGCCTTGCCGCGGTTCGGCTGTAAGTCGAGCACCTCTACGCGCTCAGGGAACTGCTCCTGAAATGTCCTCAGAGTTGCGAGTGTTCCATCGGTGCTGCCGTCATTCACAAATAGAAAGCGAATATTCTCGTCCCGGCCGGAGCTGAGGAACTGTGCATATTCAGACACAGGGAGTCGCGCTTCCTCGTTGTAGCAAGGAATAACTACGCAGCAGGCAGCAGGTAGGGTGTAATATTTCTCCGCTGGTCCGATAGCTGCCTCCTTGTGACGATGAAATTGTGTCCGGAATTCCCGGCAGTCTTTATCCTTCCTGCCATCTACAGATTCCCGAATCCGGCCCCTCCGTGCACGCGCCCTGAAGCGGCGCATAAACGATTGAAGCAATTGTATCTCCAGCGCTCATGCTGTTCGCCGGTTCTTCGCATTGGGATGCCGGAAGTCACCCAGCCTGCCGTTCGGACCGCGGCGCCATTCACACATCAGTTCGGTCGTCCACGCGGCAAAATGGCAGCGTGATTGCACGTCCCATCTTGGAGTCGAATTCTATAAATATGCATGACTGCCGCTTCTGGTGTCCCGGAGAGTCTCGTGAATGAAGGATCACAGGCGTCAGTATCAGCAGTGCTAATTAAGACGCCTCTGCTCGCCTTGAAAATGTAATGCTTGGAATCGCGGTTGCCGGGATTATTGATCTACGTAAAACGTAATGATCGGCAACAACGAGTATGTTAAAGCTGTCATGTCTGCTTATCTGCCGTAACTCCGGTGCTCTAAGCTGTAGTCTGCCATTGGTGGGTGATTATGCTGCGCTGTGCTGAATGTGATGTCAACGAGGAGTTTTCTGTGGAACACGTGCCCGCAGTCCTCATTGTCGATGACGATCCTTTACATCTCCAGATCTACGGATGGGTTTTGAGAAGTGCCGGCTTTGCCCCTGTTCCGGCATTGATGGTGAGCGGCGCAGTGCGGCTGCCCGAGGGCCAGACGATCGACGTGGCCATCCTCGATCACCGCACGGATAATCAGTCCAGGACCGTAAATGCAGCAGAACTTATCCGCGACAAATTCCCGAATGCCCCAATCATATTGCTCGCGGACTTATATGATATGCCGGTAGGCATTGCTCCCTATATCTCTACCTTTGTCTGTAAGGGGAACCCTGACAAACTTATCAGTGCTCTGAATGAGTACATCTACTGATCCTCACCCGGGACCTGCCACCCCTCGCAACTGCTTCACACTTCCCAAAATTGCTGCTCTCCATAGCCGATCTTCCCCGTAGCCAATCTTTGCGGAT
>JASHUR010000064.1 GCA_030039895.1 Acidobacteriaceae bacterium
CCGGGATGTTGAGCTGGGTATTCAGTGGTGATCCGGGACTGGTGCTGGGAAGCGTCGCAGCCACAGCAGTATCAGTTTATACACTTTGGGACTGGCTATTTAGGCATGCCCCAACACGTCTCTCGACCCTTCTTGCAATGGCCCTGCTCCTTGGTTACGGCGGGGGGGCTCTCAATACCTGGTTGACTCTTCCCCGCGGTACACTCTCGCTGAGCGAAATCATGGGTCTGGGCGAAGGGGTGCTTAATCGTGGGATTGCTGCGGTGTTGTTTTCTTCTGCACTTCTTTATTTCTTTGGAGAGATATTCGAGAAGCCGATCTTCGGTCAGAGTTTTCGCCTGCAGATAGATCGAACGACGCGATCATTAGTCTTTCTCGGCGCACTAGCCATGTTAGGCGGATATGCAACTCATAGTCTTGCCATTGAGGGCGCAGCAAGTTCCGAAGGGCACGTAAGTATTCTGGGAATGTTCCTTACGTGGCTTTACACGCCAATTACGGCTTTGGCTGTTGCCTCATTTGTGACCGCGAGATTGCGCCGAGAAAAGCTTCTTGCCGGATTCTCATCTCTCGTCCTTATCCTCATGTTTGCAGTACTGGGAAGGCGGGCGACGCTCTACACAACGATCGAAATTCTATTCGTCCTTGCTTTGGTTGGTTACAGATGGCGGGGAAAGGGCATCCGTAACCTGCTGCTAATTATATCTATGGGAGCCGTGGTTGCCTTATGCAGTCTTACGTTCATGCTCTTACGCATTGCCCCGTTGGGTCACCGGATTTACGGAAAGATGTCCGTTTCGCAGCGGTTCGAGGCGGCCAACAGGCTTATGAAAAAGGGAAACGCCCTTGAATTGGCGGCGGCGGCAACCCGCACGAATGCCCAAACCAGGACTTTCATCCTGTCATTCATGGCCAATGTTTTCGATGCTAGCATAACCAAGACTCCAGCGTTGGGGCGAGACGCATTCGGCTTTTTGCAGCTCACGATTCCAAGTGTGATCTATCCTGATAAGAACAAGTTTTTCTCAGAGGAAGGGCTCGTCGATCAGCAATTCGGCTTCAGCTACGGAGACGAAGCCAACTCAGTTCTGACTGCAGGAGCAGCCGATTTCGGGATCGTCGGTGTGATCCTCTATCCGCTACTTATGGTTCTGATTGCGAGGGCAGTTCATGATTTTCTCTTGCAATTCCTGAAGCCACTACCTTGTATGCTGGTGAGTCTTGCATTCATTAGCCTATTTTTGCCAACGGAGGCGACCCTAGCTACCTACTTTTCATTTTTCCGGAACACGATCATCTTTATAGTCCTGATTCAGATCTATGTCTCTCTTCCAAGACTGAGGTTGCATCCCGAATACTCAGATCGCATCGGGTAATTCCTATGTATTACAAAGCTACCGCAAAAGGTTTATGCATTCTGGCACTCGTCGGCGGTAATGCGCTTATGGCTCAGCAGACGCCTGACGCTAATCGTGACAGCAGTGTCAATTCGTCTCAGAGCCAAGGTGTCTCCGAAGCGACAAATCAAGTCGGCGGGTTGGTGAATAGTTCCTCGAGTGCGGCCGTGTCGGCCGCCGTGACAGCATCTGCTGAATCGACAGAAATGATAAATGCCCTGGAGGCTGAGGTCTCACAATCGAAGGGCAAACGGGAAGAGCAACGCTTTCCAGAATCAACTTCACCTTCCAGCGAGATGGGTGGCTTGAACGGAGCAGGGGGATCCACGATTGGCCTCGGCGCTCAAGGTATTCGTATTTCAGAATCAACTTCACCTTCCAGCGCGATGGGTGGCTTGAACGGAGGGCGGGAACCGGCGATTGGCATGGGCCCCATGGAGATTCGTAGGCGCGGATTTGGAACTCCTTCAGGCGAGGCTTCAACCTTTGCTCTTCCTGGAATGTCAAATGCTTCAGAGAGGAGTGGCATTGGAACCGCAGCATCCTCATCAGTTTTTGGGATCGGTGGAGATGTATCGAAGGGATATTCGCTGGAAAATGGAGCTAGCGGCGGTCAATCCAACTCGGCTGCTCACCCAGGAGCCAAAACTGAAGAAGATCTGAGCTATTCGGAAGGTTTTCCCGATAGCACAAGGGGAACTGCGCTTTTGAGTCCTCTGGATCCAGGCACGCGGAGCCCGCTTGACTGGAGCACTGATTTGGATTTTGGGTTTGCGGATTTTGAAGAGCAGGAATTCTTGGCGCCCACTCTCCTTGTCTCGAAGAATCTAGGCGGCCATCATGGGGTGGGTCAAAGCGAAAAGGCCAAGCTCAAGCTCCTAAAGCGCTTACAGCGCCTACAGCTCGGGGCCCCAGGGGCCACCACGCCGTCATCTCTTGAGCCTTCTCTGACGACAATGCCCGAGCTGAACGATCTTAGTCAGCCGAGTTTGGAATCCCCGTTGGTCCAGTCGCCTCTGGGGCCCTAATGACGGCCAGAGACATGGTTGAGGCCCATTATTACTTTGGCCTGGTTATGCCCGCATACATGGCGGAACGTCGGTTTTCAGGCCCGCTCAATCGTCAGAGACTCGATGATGACTTGTTTGTTTGGCTTATCCTGCCCGTTCCGAGGCACAAGCGAGATCTTTTTCACGACATCCTGTCCTTCGATCACTTCACCAAAAATGGTGTGGCG
>JASHUR010000065.1 GCA_030039895.1 Acidobacteriaceae bacterium
ACCCGGCTCTTCGCGTCAAAACGCCGCTCATTCAGAGATACAAGGATGACATCTTCTTAGAACGTGCAGTGTGATAGAAACTGGATGATGTGGCTGAGTCAGCAGAACCGCAGGTTCTTCGACTCGTGTGACGCGAGGCGTCACACTTCGCTCAGAATGACAAAGCTATAAATTCGATTGATCTAGCACTCGATGATGTTGAGGGCGAGGCCGGCGAGGGAGGTTTCCTTGTAGCGGGATTGCATGTCGAGGCCGGTCTGGTACATGGTTTTGATGACCTGGTCGAGGGAGACTTTGTGCTCCTCGGTTTCGCTCATGGCGATGCGGCAGGCGTGCACGGCCTTGACGGCGCCCATGGCGTTGCGCTCGATGCAGGGGATCTGGACGAGGCCGCCGATGGGGTCGCAGGTCATTCCCAGGTTGTGCTCCATGGCGATTTCTGCGGCGTGCTCGATTTGTCCGTTGGTGGCGTCGAGGGCGGCGGCGAGTCCTCCGGCGGCCATGGAGCAGGCGACGCCGACTTCTCCCTGACAGCCGACTTCGGCCCCGCTGATGGAGGCGTTTTCTTTATAGAGAATGCCGATGGCGGCGGAGGTTAGGAAATAGCGCACGATGCCTTCATCGCTGGCGTTGGGGACGAAGGTCTGGTAGAAGCGGGCGACGGCGGGGATGACTCCGGCGGCCCCGTTGGTGGGTGCGGTGACGACGCGGCCTCCGGCGGCGTTCTCCTCGTTGACGGCCATGGCGTAGACGGTGACCCAGTCGAGCGGGGCCAGGGGATCGGTGGATGGCTGGCCCGATTTTTCCTTTTCACGGAGGCGCGCGGCGAGGCGCGGGGCGCGGCGGCGGACGTTGAGTCCGCCGGGAAGGATGCCTTCAGTGGCGATGCCGCGATCGATGCAGTCCTGCATGACGCTCCAGAGGCGGGCGATGCCGGAGCGGACTTCGAGGACCGGATCGGTGGCGAAGGGCTTGAGGACGCACTCGTTCTCAAGCATGACCTCCCAGATGGCAAGGCGTTTGTGCGCGGCGATGGCGAGCAGGTCGGCGGCGCTGCGGAATGGGTAAGGAGTAGCGGAGAAGTTGGGGCCGGGCGAGTTTACGGCGCGGGCGGCGGGCGTAATCTCCTCGCCGTCGGCGATGATGAAGCCTCCGCCGATGGAGAAGTAGGTGGCGGTGGAGAGGACCCGCCCGTCGGCGTTGAAGGCGGTGAAGCGGATGCCGTTGGGGTGCTGCGTTTTTGCGCCGGGAGGGAACATCTGGTCGCGGTGGAAGATGAGGTCGGTGGACTCATTGAAGGGAATGACGCGGACGCGGTACAGCGGGAGCGAGTGCGAGTCGCGGATGGCGGCGAGTTTGGCGTCGATGGTGGCGGGGTCAATGGTGGCCGCGGCTTCTCCGCTGAGACCGAGGAGGACGGCGCGGTCGGAGCCGTGGCCGAGTCCGGTGAGAGCGAGCGAACCGTAAAGCTCGGCGCAGACGCGGTTGGTGAGGTCGATGAGGCCGTAGTCCGAGAGGGACTGGGCGAAGGTGCGGGCGGCGCGCATGGGGCCCATGGTGTGAGAGCTGGAGGGTCCGATGCCGATTTTATAGAGATCGAAGAGGCTGGTTTGCACAGAGTAGTGTACGGCGAATTGGGTGGTTTTGCTGAAGCGTTACTTTAGGCATGGGCGCGCGGACGCGTGGAGCGGATTGTGCGAGTGCAATGGGCGCTGCGGGTCCTATACTTCAGGCAATCTTCCGGAAGTCTGCGACTTGATTCCGTAAGTCCTTGCTGGCTACCTTCAAAAGATTCTGCTGATTGTTCTCTATGCTATTCAAGGCCCTGAGCGCCGCTGTTTACGGCATTGACGCGAGCATTATTGATGTTGAGGTGGACTTTTCCGGGCGGGCGGCGGACCAGGACCACTTCCATACGGTGGGGCTTCCGGATGCGGCGGTGCGGGAGAGCCGCGACCGGGTGCGGGCTGCGATCAAGAATTCGGGATTCGATATTCCGCCGACACATATCACGATCAATCTGGCTCCGGCTGATTTGAAAAAGGAAGGCTCGGGGTTTGACCTGCCGATGGCGGTGGGGATTCTGGGCGCGTATGGCGCGCTGGAGCTCAACGACCTGAGCCAGTTTCTGCTGGTGGGCGAGCTGGGGCTGGATGGAGGGTTGAGGGCGGTTTCGGGGATGCTGCCGGTGGCGGTGGCGGCGCGCGAGCGCGGGATACGAAACCTGGTAATTCCGAAGGCGAATGCGCGCGAGGCCGCGGTGGTTGAGGGCGTGAATGTGTATCCGGTGGGGTCGCTGACGGAGGTGCGCGAGCTGCTGAACGCGGCGGGGAATGGAGGGATCCATACGTCGCCGTTTCGCGTGCAGGCGGAGCATGTGCTGGATGAGCAGCAGCACTTTGCGCTGGACTTTGCGGACGTGCGCGGGCAGCAGACGGCGAAGCGCGCGCTGGAGGTTGCGGCGGCGGGCGGGCACAACATTTTGATGATCGGGCCGCCGGGGTCGGGCAAGACGATGCTGGCGAAGCGGCTGCCGTCCATATTGGCTCCATTGAGTTTTGAAGAGGCGCTGGAGACGACGAAGATTCATTCCGTCGCAGGCGTACTGGACGCAGAGGCGGGGCTGGTGACGCAGAGGCCGTTTCGCGCGCCTCACCATACGATCAGCGATGCTGGGCTGATTGGCGGCGGGGCGGTGCCGCGGCCGGGCGAGGTGTCGCTGGCGCACAATGGCGTGCTGTTTCTGGATGAGCTGCCGGAGTTTCCGCGGAACGTGCTGGAGGTGATGCGGCAGCCGCTGGAGGACCGGAACGTGACGATTGCAAGGGCATCGATGTCGCTGAGTTTTCCATCGGCGTTCATGCTGGCGGCGGCGATGAATCCGTGTCCGTGCGGGTATTTCAACGATAAGTCGCGGGAGTGCCACTGCACGCCGCCGCTGATTCAGCGGTATGTGGCGAAGGTGAGCGGGCCGCTGCTGGACCGAATTGATATTCATATCGAGGTTCCGGCGGTGCAGTATCGCGAGCTCCGGAGCGGGGCGGCGAGCGAGAGCTCGGCGGCGATACGCGCGCGGGTGCTGGCAGCGCGGGCGCGGCAGCGGGAGCGGTTTGCGAGCGCGAAGGAGAAGATTTATTCGAACGCGCAGATGGGGACGCGGCAGATACGGGCGTTCTGCGAGCTGGGCGCGGATGCGGAGAAGCTGCTGGAGCGCGCGATGCAGCAGCAGGGGCTGACGGCGCGGGCGCA
>JASHUR010000066.1 GCA_030039895.1 Acidobacteriaceae bacterium
AGTTCTGAAGAAGCGTGCGCTCGAGTTCAAACACGCACCCATGATTGGGCGCACGCACGGAGTGCATGCAGAGCCCACCACATTCGGCCTCAAGCTCCTGAACTGGTATGCCGAAGTGCAGCGAAATATTTGCCGCTTTGATGCCGCCGCCGAACAGATGCGCATCGGCAAGCTTTCCGGCGCTGTAGGAACCTTTGGGCACCTGAAACCCGAGCACGAAGAGCGCATTGTTGCAAAGCTTGGCCTGAAGCCCGCCCTTGTCGCAACGCAAGTTGTGCAGCGCGACCGCCACGCGCACTATATCTCCACGCTTGCCATTATCACGGCTACGCTTGACAAGATCGCGACTGAAATCCGCCACCTGCAGCGCACTGAGGTCCGCGAGGCCGAGGAGTATTTCTCAGAGAAGCAGAAGGGTTCCTCGGCCATGCCGCACAAGCGCAATCCGATCACCTGCGAGCAGATCAGCGGGCTCTCGCGCGTGGTGCGCGCTAATGCACAAATCGCCTATGAGAATGTAGCGCTGTGGCACGAGCGCGACATCTCGCATTCCTCTGCCGAGCGCATCATCCTGCCGGACTCGACGATTCTGACCGATTATCTGCTTGCCAGGACAACCGACCTTATCGAAAAGCTGCTCGTCTATCCGGCGCGCATGCTCAAGAATCTTGAGAGTACGGGCGGCCTGATTTTCAGCGGTCAGTTGCTGCTCGATCTTGCCGAGTCCGGGATGTCGCGCGAAGATGCGTACCGGCTGGTGCAGAGGAACGCGATGAATGCCTGGAAGAACGATCTCGCCTTTCGCGATCTGGTGGCCGCTGAACCGGAGATCACCAGCCGCCTTGACTCACAGAGGCTTGCCCGCACGTTCGACCTGAACCGTCAACTCAGCAATGTTGATGCCATTTTCGACCGGGTGCTGAAAGAGGCGTAATCGCGGGGCGATGCGGGACGCGCCGGTTGTCAACCTTGTCCCGTATCCGGTAAGTTGCCTGCAATGGGGCTGCTCTCTCCAATGGAGGGAACCGCATGACCGTCTTTACTCCTGCTAATATTGCCGCGCTGGTCATTGCTGCCAGCTTTGCCGCCGGGCTCAATGTCTATGCCACCGTCTTTACCCTTGGGTTGCTCACCCGCATGCATTGGGTGGCCCTGCCTACTGGCCTCGAGGCGCTGGGCGATTGGTGGGTCATTGGAGCCAGCGGAACCATGTTAGCGCTGGAATTCGTGGCCGATAAAATCCCAGGCTTTGACCTGATCTGGAACGGGTTGCACACCTTCATCCGGGTGCCCGTTGCCGCGCTGCTTGCGTACCAAGCCAGCTCGCATCTCTCAACGCAAATGCAGCTGCTTGCCACACTCGCAGGCGCGGGCATCGCCTTCGTCGCACATGGGTCAAAGACCGCCCTGCGCGCGGCTGTCACCCCAAGCCCTGAACCGCTCACGAACATCGCCCTCAGCACCGGCGAGGACGTCACGGCCGTCGGCGTTACCTGGCTTGCCACGCAGCATCCATGGGTCGCCGCCTCAATCGCCGCAGCGTTTACCCTCTTCGCGATCCTCGCAGCCCGTTGGCTCCTTCGCGTGCTGCGCAGGATATGGAAGCGCGCCGTTCATCCCTTCGATTCGACTCCTCAACCTGCGCCCGGAGCAAAATGAGAGAATAGAACTTCGCGCCGACGAGATCACCGAACCATGTCTGAAAAGCCCCTGCACCTGACCGTCGCCATTACTGGAGCCAGTGGGGTTGTCTTTGGCCAAATCCTGCTCCAAGCTCTTGAAGCAGATGCCCGAGTCGAGCGGGTACACTTTGTTCCATCCGAGAATTCCCTGCGCGTGCTCGCGGAAGAGATGCAGATCAGCGGACGGAACGGCCTTGCAGAAAAGCTTCTTGGGAAAAAGTCGGACAAAATCCAGCAGCTCTCTGAGAACGACATTGGCGCATCGATCGCCAGCGGTAGTTACCCCTCGAACGGGATGATCGTTCTTCCGTGCAGCATGGGCACACTTGCCGGCATCGCCAACGGCCTGGCGCAGAACCTTATCGAACGCGCTGCCGATGTCTGCCTCAAGGAGCGCCGTCCGCTCATTCTGTGCGTGCGCGAGACGCCATTTAACAAGATCCATCTTCGTAACATGGGACTGGCGGCTGACGCCGGAGCGACCATCTTTCCCGTCATTCCCGCCTTCTACAACAAGCCCATTGACTCAGCCGAGATGGCCCGCCAGTTTGTCGCCCGAGTGCTTGGACACATCGGCCTTCCGCAGCCGGGAGCCTACACCTGGAAAGGCGACGAATAGCGCCTGGCTACGGCTCAGAAGACATCATTGCCCATGCTTCTAGAATCACCGCGCGTGTGAACGGCGCGATTTCATCCAGCTCATCGCGCGTTGCCCAGCGCAAATCCATCGCGTCGCTTGCACACGAGGCAGAGCCTCCGGTCACCCGGCAGAGAAAATCAACAAGGACGTAGTGATATTGAACCCGCCCGCTCTTGTCACGCGCTATGCGATCGAAGACTTCAACCCTGGCCACAGGCTTAACGTGCAGCCCGGTCTCTTCCAAAACCTCACGCTTTACGCCGTCTTCGAGCGTTTCGCCAACCTCCAGCGCGCCTCCCGGCAATGACCATTCGCCCTGCATGGGCGCATGTCCGCGCTGAATCAGTAAAACCCTGTCGTTCTCAATGATTATCGCGCCCACGCCAACCACTGGGCGGTCGGGATACTCTCGCGTCATCACAGGTTCAGCGGCTTGCCGTACTCGTCGTCAAATACCGTGTGGGCCATGCTGAAGCGCCCACCGCAAAACTTGTCATCGCCGCTGAGGTGTCCTACCGCCAGCAGCGCCACCACATGGTAGCTCAAAGGAAGGTTGAGCACCTCGCGCACTTTCTCTTCCTCAAAACCCTCCATGGGGGCTGTATCGTAACCCAGCACTTCAGCCATCAGCATCATGCTGGTAAAAGCGATCATCACATGCTTATAGAGCCAGGCCGTGAGATTCGGGTGGTTCGACAGGTAATTCGGAATCACGGTACGCGCCTGCTCGGCGTAATTTTCGGGCATGCCTGCCTCGCACCCCAGCCGGAGCATCTCTTCAAGATCACCCTTGCGCCAGCCGTCCGCGTCGCCGCAGGCGACAATGACGACCGACGCCTCTTCAACCTTCGGCTGATTAAAGCTCGCGCTGCGCAGCCGCCGTTTCTGGTCCTCGGTGCGCACCACAACAAATCGCCAAGGCTGCATATTGTAGCCGCTTGGCGCCTGCAGCCCCGCGTCCAGAATCTTCTTCAAGTCCGCATCGGGAATCGGCGCGCCGTCAAAGCTAGGTGTGGCACGGCGCTCGGCAATTGCCTGGGTGAGAGTTTTCTCCATAAGATTCGGCATATAAACTGATACGTCCTTCATCAAAAGAAAATCAATACACGGCAGCTCATCATGGCTGCACTCAGCCGGTCCACACTATTCAATTTGATTCATTGGCAGCTCAATCGCAAACGTCTGTCCGTTGTTATAGTGCGCGTAGACCCATAATCCGTGGAAGCCCTGACGCAGCTCCGGGTGCGCCGCAAGCATCGCCTTCATCAGCGCGACGATCTGCGTCCGTGTCGACACTGGATCAGACACTCCCTGCGCTTTGTAGTCGACAACCAGGTCCAGCGCACCTGAAAATGAGTCGGCATGCAGTCCTGTCACGTCAAGGCTTTCGCCTGCGGCGCTCACCACCATGGGCGTTTTCCCGGGGAGTCCCTCCGGCATGACCTGCTGTGCTTCTTTCATTAGCTTCTGCAGGTTAGGGCTTGATAAAAAATCGACAGGATTCAGCAGAAACGCCGCCGTTTGATAGTAAAAGTAGGCATTCCAGTTCTGCTTGTTCGCGGCAAAGCTCCGCGCCTTCTTCCAGTACCAAACGCCTCCGTGCCCGGCCCGAATCATGGGGCGGATATACAGCCCGGCCAGTTTCCAGGCTGTTGAGCCTGACGGCTCATTTTGAAGCAGCAGCGTGAACTGCTGGGGCTGCTCAACTCCAGTAGCGTGCAACACTGCCAGCACGTAGTTTCCCGCAGGCAGCCCGGGAATTGTTACCGTGACCAGCAGAGCCGAGTTGGACACAGAGCAGAAAAACTGTGCCTGGCTGCTGTCTGGCTTTAGATCCAGGGCATTCAGATTATAGAGATCATCCACGGTCAGCGTGGCCTTCTGAATCAGCGGGGATACCTGTTCAATGCTTCCGGAAATGGAACCGAACTGCGCGGCGACAGCAGCCACCGTATTGGCGCGAACCGCTGCGGTGTTTCCAGCCAGTATCTCGGTCCCCAGTGAGCGGGCTGTCTGCTCATACAGGGTCCGCTGGGACGGCGTCATCTCGCTTTCTGTCGTGCATGACTCGGCCCGGACGGTTAGCGGAAGTACCAAGGCCGCTGTGGCGGCAAGTAGCAGGGCGAAATTCCAGCGGCGCAGTCGCATAATGAACATATGAGCCCGTTTCTGTGAAATGCGAACGAGCGAATTGAAACCACTGCTAGTCTAGTACACAGACGGCTGCGCCGTGCCGGCTGGGCGACAATCCCATTGATGGCAATCAAAATCCAACCCGCGATTAGTTCACTGGCCATCTTCGCCTCGGTTGCGGTTTGCGCGTGCGCCTTCGCACAGTTCCGCCAGCCCTATAAGCGCTCGGAAGCGCTCGCGCAAGCCCAGGCGGGAGTTCCAGCTTCGAATCAGGCCAATGCACAACCCGTCAGCCAATCCATGACCGCGCCGGCCAATTCTGGAACCGCTGGCGCGACCGCATCGTCCGGAACCGCGCCTTCCCTTCTTAACCAGCCAGCCCAGCCCGCCAAGGTGACCCTGACAGCGGGCAAGCTCACGATTGAGGCAAACAATTCCACTCTGTCCGCGATACTCGATCAAATTTCCCACAGCGGAGGCATGAAGATTCTCGGCCTACAAGGGGGCAAGGCCGATCAGCGGATTTTCGGCACCTACGGCCCCGGTGCACCACGCACAGTACTCTCCGATCTTCTCAATGGCTCCGGTTACAACGTGATGATGTTGGGCACGACTCCCGCTGGAGTGCCCCGCGAACTCGCGCTCACACTTCGTCCTACCGGAGGCGTTCCTAACCCTCCACCACAAGCGCAGAACAATATGCGCGATGAGTATGAGGAAGACCAGATTCGCCCTACCGAGTATGCCCCAACGCCGGAAAACGAACCTGAGCGCCCTCCGCGTCCCGCCGGCATGGGAAACGGCGTACGCACCCCTCAGCAGATCCTGCAGGAGCTTGAGCAGATGCGGCAGCGTCAGGCGCAAGGCGAGCAGCCAAACTAGGGTTTAGTCAATTTATTCAGGAACAAGCACGCAGAGGCTTGGTGCGGCCAAACCGTTCAAGGTTAGAGCGAGGCGGAATTTATGTAAGGCGGGCGACCTGCGGCTTTGTCTGCGGTTGGGCTGCAACCGATCGCGCATGGATGCGAAGGATTGAAAAAGCCATCCGGCAAAGCCCATAGGCTGCCAACACTCCAAAAGCCATTGCGGCCACGCTGGCGCATACCAGCATCAATAGATTCATAGCATCCTGCATTGATGTCTCTCTTGTCTTCCAGTGGCTATTTGATTTTTTTCTTGGTGGAAGACACTCGCAGCGGTCTAGCTACCTGCTCTTATTACAATGCCACTACTTCGCAGTAAATAACAGCACAAAAACGGCGCGTTGACCCATATTTCTGTTGCCGAATAAGATACTAAAAGAGGTAGATGTATCATTTCCAACCTCTTGCAAATGCTCTTGCAGGTGCCGTTCCAGCCCCCGCATGTGATTCAGAAAAAAGTCTAATGTCGATTACTCACATCACAGTGCGCGGCGCGCGTCAGCATAATCTTCGTGACATCAATGTCCAGATTCCCCGCAACACGCTCACCGTGGTCACAGGGCTTTCCGGATCCGGCAAGTCTTCGCTCGCTTTTGACACCATCTATGCCGAAGGCCAGCGCCGCTACGTAGAGACGTTATCGGCCTATGCGCGCCAGTTCTTAGACCAGATTGAACGCCCTGACGTCGATTCCATTGAAGGCCTGAGTCCGGCCATCTCCATTGAGCAGAAAACCACCAGCCGCAGCCCACGCTCCACGGTGGGAACCATTACCGAAATCTACGACTATCTTCGCCTGCTCTACGCCTCGGTCGGCACGCCGCACTGTCCTAATTGCGGACGCCGCATCTCCCGCCAGTCTTCCGAACAGATTGTCGAACGCATCCTGGCTCTGGGGCAAGGCGAGCGCATCATCATCTATGCGCCGGTGGTCCGGGGTCGCAAGGGCGAGTTCAAGGACCTGCTCGACAAGCTCGACCAGCAGGGCTTTCGCGCCCGCGTGGATGGCGAAGTGCGCGACCTCGCAGAACCGCTCAATCTCGACAAGCGCAAGAACCATACCATCGAGGCTATTGTTTACCGTGCAGTCCTCAAGCCGGGTATTGAGAAGGCCCTTGAGTCGTCCGTCACGCGCGCGCTCCAGATGGCCAACGGCCTCGTCCAGGTTGGTACCCAACAAGAGGAGCAGCTATATTCGTCCTCGATGTCCTGCCCCGACTGCGGCCTGGACGTGCCCAAACTCGAGCCACGCAGCTTCTCCTTCAACAGCGCCTATGGAGCGTGTCCAAACTGCCATGGACTGGGCAGCATTTACGATTTCGACCCCGGAAAGATCATCCACGACTGGTCCAAGCCGCTGCTCGATGGCGCACTTGGACCCGGTTCAGCCTCCCAGTACCTCGTCCGGCTCATCCATCTGGCGGCAGCCAAATACAAAATTGATCTGAGCAAGCCTTTTGAGAAGCTCCCGCAGAAGCAGCAGGACCTGTTGCTCAACGGGCCACCGAAGGCCGAAGCCCCGCGTACCGGCTTCCACGGAATTCTGGCCTGGCTGCGCGACAACCTTGAGGAGTCAAAATCCGAGACCTACCGCGAATGGATGATGAACTACATGTCAGCGTCCGTCTGCCCGGCATGCAAGGGCCGCCGCTTGCGGCCTGAATCGCTCGCCGTCAGGGTTGGCGACTTGTCGATCGCGGACTTCACGGCACTGCCGCTCAACCGCGCTCTTCCTGCTGTCCGCGCCATCCAATTGACTGCCCGAGAGGCGCTGATTGCCGAGCGCATCCGGCGTGAGATTGCGGAGCGACTTGAATTTCTCACCGCGGTCGGACTGGGCTATCTCTCGCTGGACCGCAGCGCAGCTACGCTCTCCGGCGGTGAAGGCCAGCGCATCCGCCTAGCTACGCAGATCGGCTCCCGGTTGCGTGGTGTGCTGTACGTGCTCGATGAACCCTCAATCGGCCTGCATCAACGCGACAACCTGCGCCTCATTCAGGCGCTCGAGTCACTCCGCAACCTCGGCAATACCGTCCTGGTGGTCGAGCATGATGAGGACACGATCCGCCATGCGGACTACGTGCTGGATCTCGGCCCCGGCGCTGGACGCCTCGGCGGCCATCTGGTCGCACAGGGCACACCCATGGAGATCATGCAGGCGACTTCCTCACTTACCGGCCGCTACCTTGCGGGCGAGGTCGCCATCCAGCACCGCATTGCCCC
>JASHUR010000067.1 GCA_030039895.1 Acidobacteriaceae bacterium
TTCGTCAAGCGTATTGGCCACTTCACCCCGGGGTACGGCAACACCGTACTTCGCGAGGATGTCCTTTGCCTGATATTCGTGAATTTTCATAGGTTGGTATTCAGCAGAAAAATTTGACTGACCGCGGTTAGCAGGCCTTCAGCTCATACACGGCACGCCGCGCTTGAAAGTTGCATTGCAGCAGACTCTTTAGTTTAGCAGGGGTGCTCACAGCACGGGCGCACGCGCTGTGTGCCAGGCGTATGTTTCTGGTCTTGGTTCAGACAAGTGAGCAGAGTGCGAGAGGGTAAACTTAGAGTCTTATGGCGGGGTTTAAACAGACGCTGAGGTTTGTTGTCGAGCAGGGTGGTACGTTGAGCCGCGAGGAGGCCCGCGAGCTGATCACACAGATGCTCGCGCCCGCGAGCGAGGAAGATTTGCCCAGCGATATGGAGATCGCTGCCCTGCTGACGGCAATGGCGACCCGCGGCGAGACAGCGGATGAGCTGACGGGCGTTGCAGAGGCCATGCGGTCGCTGGTGGTTCCGTTGCCGCTTACGGATGAGGAGCGCGCCAGGCTGGTGGACACCTGCGGCACGGGCGGAGACGGGCTGGGTACGTTCAACATATCCACGGGAGCGGCGCTGGTGGCGGTTGCGGCGGGAGCGCATATCGCGAAGCACGGCAACCGCGCTGTGACCTCCCATTGCGGTTCGGCCGATGTGCTAGAGGCGCTGGGGATTCCGGTGACACTGGAGCCGGGGGCGGCGGTGGCGTGCCTGAGGGCGACGGGCTTTATGTTTCTGTATGCTCCGGCGCTGCATCCTACGCTCAAGCGTGTGCAGCCGGTGCGGCGGGCACTCGGGTTCCGGACAATCTTCAATCTGGCGGGGCCGCTGACGAATCCGGCGGGCGCTCCGGCGCAGGTGATGGGAGTGTTCTCGGAGTCGAAGCTGATGCTGGCGGCGGAGGCTATGGCGCGGCTGGGCATTGACTGTGGACTGGTGGCGCACGGGCGCAATGGGATGGATGAGATTGCGCTGTCCGTAACCGATGCTGTGATGGTGCGGAACAACGACGGGCATCCGAGTGTGGCTCGGATGAAGTACAGCCCGGATATGTTCGGAATGAAGCGGGCCAAGGTGCGCGAGCTTTCGGGCGGCACGAAGGCTGCGGAGAACGCGGAGGTCCTGGAGCGGGTTTTTGCAGGCGAGCGGGGCGCGAAGCGTAATATCGTGGTCGTGAATGCGGCGGCGGCCTTGTATGTGGGGCGCGTGGCCGGATCGATGGAAGAAGGCGTGCAGCGTGCGGCTGAGGCGATTGATTCCGGCGCAGTGCGCGGGAAGCTCGAGCAGTTGAGGGAGTTCAAGAAGACGTTAGGGAGGGGAGCATGAAGCGAATTGCCCTTGGCGTAGTGGGTATGGTGTTTATGGCCGCTCCGATGATGGGACACGCGCAGAAGATTGTCGTGAACAAGGACAACCGGACGATTGCGGTGACGGTGACGGACAAGGCGACGGAGCAGGCGGATGTGGCGACGGTGCATATCGGCTTCAGGGCGTACGGGCCGGACTCGGACAGCGCGTATGCGGCGGGGTCGAAGATCTCGAATGCGGTGATCGACGCGCTGAAGAAGGCGGGTGTGGAGGACAAGGCGATCCAGAGCGAGGCGCAGAGCGTGCAGCAGAACTACCAGTTCGATGAGAAAGAGTCTGAACTGGAGCGGGCGCAGAAGCGGTACGTGCTGACGCAGTCGTGGACGGTGAAGACCGCCGCGGCGGATGCGGCGAAAGCTCTTCATATTGCGGTGGAAGCGGGCGCGAACAGCAGCGGGCAGATTGACTGGGACGTGAAGGACCATGCGGCCCTCCAGGCGGAGGCCGCAGCCAAGGCGCTGCAGCATGCGAAGGCCATTGCGGCGCAGATGGCAAAGGGGCTGGGTTCGCAGTTGGGACCACTGCTCTATGCGAGCAACACGGCTCCGGAGACGCCGGTGGCACCAATGCCGATGTTCCGGGTGCAGGCGGGTATGGCTGTTGAGGCAGTAAAGCCGCTGGCACTGAGTCCGCAAGTGATTGAAGAGAATGCCACCGTCTATGCGGTGTTTGCGATTGAGTAGGGTCGCGGTCGGAGCCGGCTGGGGGCCGGCCGACCCGGGCATGGGTTAGGATCGTCTATAAGATTATGAATCAGCAAGTAGTTCTGAAGGTGTTTGAGTTTGCGATCCTGGTTTTTGCTCTCAGCCTGCATGAGGCGGCGCATGCGTGGATGGCGTCTCAGCTGGGGGACCCGACGGCGCGCATGCTCGGGCGGCTAACCCTTAATCCTATGAAGCACATAGACCCAATCGGGACGGTGCTGATTCCGCTGACGATGTTGTTTCTGTTCCCGGGATTTCTGGTGGGGTGGGCCAAGCCGACGCCCGTAACTACTCGTAATTTCAGAAATTTACGCAGAGATGACATCCTGACGACGATTGCCGGGCCGGTGAGCAACCTGGTGGCGGCGGCGGGGGCGACGCTGCTGCTGATTGTGCTGGCACGGTTGAGCGCGCCGGGGGCGGCGATGGTGCGGGAGCTAGCCAGTGGGATTCCGACGCCGGGGCTGAACATGGGGAACCCGGCGGTTCCGATTGCGATGCTGCTGTACATTGCGGTGTGGCTGAACCTGATTCTTGCGGTGTTCAACCTGATTCCGCTGCCACCGCTGGATGGGTCGCATGTCCTGCGGCATTTTCTGCCGTATAAGGCTTTGCGGTTCTATGACTCGATCGGGATGATCGGGCTGATTGCGTTTTTCTTTCTGGGGTATCCGGTGATCATGATGTTCGTTGGACCGATGATGCATCTGGTGGATGCCATGCTGCTGAGTTTTGCGATCTGATAGGGCGCAATGCTGTGATCCGGATATCTTGTGTAAATTATTGATTTTATTGAATTTTAGATTCCGGAATTTGCCGTCAGGTTATTGATTTCGGCGGTTTTAAGTGCAACACACTGATTTTATTGCCTTTTCTTTCAAAACCTACGTAAATCCAAGACTCTAAATGGCCTGCCTGGTAAGTCATTGCAGTCGCATGGCTTGCTGAGCCCTGCCGAGGGCGGCTCGCGGTAACAGAGATTGCCCCAGTGACTCCATGCTGAAAATACCCCTTCTTCTTTCAGAATAGCAAAACCGGGGGACTTCAAATGCATCGACAATTGCTTTTGGAATCAATGGAGTAGGACGTGAAGGGGCTTGACAGGTTCTGGGCGAGTTTGTGGATGGGAGCAGGGCCTGATGCGTTCAAGGCTTCGCGGGTGTGAAGCTTGGTTGTGGGGGAGGAGCAGGAACAAGGTAGGAGGTGGCGAGGGGTTCGTGGTATCGGGTAGCGACAAAGACGGCTGCGGTGCTGTCCCTATATGCGAGCTGGAAGCGGGGGTCAAGAAGGAGCACCTGGACGAGAGGCATATCTGTGGGGCCGATGATGAGTCCAGCAGACTGGAGGCTGGGGTCGGATGCCCAGCGGGGGTCCGCCATCCAATTGGCGAAGGAGTGCACGAGGT
>JASHUR010000068.1 GCA_030039895.1 Acidobacteriaceae bacterium
GATTGCTCCGCGGCGGCTGCTACCATGACGGACATGGAAACTCCTACCCTTCATGGCCGCATTGCGGTTGTTACCGGAGCCAGCAGGGGGCTGGGGAAAGCAATTGCCCTCTCCCTAAGTTCAGGCGGAGCAAGCCTTGCCCTGGTGGCAAGAGACACGGAGGCGCTGCAGGCCGTCGCCGGCCAGATTCGGAATACCGGCGCGGACGCGGCGATTTTTCAGGCGGATGTGACTGATGAAGAACAGGTCCGCCACGTGGAGCAGGATGTGATTTCGCGCTTCGGGCATGTGGACATTCTGGTGAACAATGCGGGGATTAATATCCGCAGGCCGCTGGAGGAATACCAACTGGATGAGTGGGAAAGCGTGCTCACGACGAACCTGACGAGCGCGTTCCTGATGTGCCGGTCTCTGATTCCGCACATGAAGGGCCGCGGCTACGGACGCATTATCAACCTGACGTCGATTATGAGCCATGTTTCCCTTCCCGGGCGGACGGCTTACTCCGCCAGCAAGTTCGGCCTGCTGGGGCTGACCAAGGCGCTGGCTCTCGAACTAGCCGCAGAAGGCATTACGGTGGTCGCGGTGAGTCCGGGACCGTTCGTAACAGAGATGAACGCAGCGCTGATTGAGGATGCAGAGATGAACCGCAGGTTTGTGTCGCAGATTCCGGTTGGGCGCTGGGGCGCGCCTGAAGAAGTCGGCGAGCTCGTGCGTTATTTATGCTCGCCGGCTGCCGGATTCATTACAGGAACCGACATTCTGATTGACGGCGGGTGGACAGCACAGTAGGTTTCCCAATTCATTCCTGGCCGTTCTGACTGCATTTGACTGACCTCGCAGCTCCGGAAGGCGTATGCTTTTGCTCATAATACGAAAGCCAGGGAGGCATAACCATGGCGTATTTTGAGCGGATTCGCGACGTCGTCTCCGGGCCCTACAGCCCGGAAATCATCCGGCAGAGGACGGCCGCCGGATGGCAGCTTGTCTCCATTGAGTGGCGGCGCGAGCTGCCCGGCAACGCGCCGCTGAGCGAAGGCGCATTCGACGAGGAGATTCCCTACGGCCTGCGCATCTCCGATGACTGCAAGCGGCTGGAGGTTGAACCGCGCGAGCATGAGGCAATGGTGCTGATGATGGAGCTGCTGGTACAGGACTTCCCTCTTTCGAGCGTGGTGAGCGACCTGAATGAAAAGGGCTTTCGCACGCGAGAGGGCAAGCCGTGGAGCCGGATCTCGGTTTTCAACATGCTGCCGAGATTGATTGAGATCGGACCCACGCTGTTTCCCTCGCGCGAGTGGGAGCAACGTCGGCGGAAGTTTGCGCGGATGATTTAGATCCCGGCGTATCGAGGATTCTGCCGGACGCACGGGTCCCCGGCGCTGAGCGGAGCTTGACTTATGTCTTCACGCCGTTGTCTTTGGCCATCTGTTTGATGACCTCAAGTTGACCCCGGGTCATTTGCGCACCCTCTTCTGCCACTTGTTTTATGGCAGGATTCTGAGTGTTGGTCGCTTCCTGCTGGAAAGCCGCGAGGTCGTCGTTGTGCGCCTTCACCATGGCCTTGATGTAGGCCTGGTCGAACTGTGTGCCTGACAATGTGCTGAGCTTCGCATAGAGTTTCTTATCTTTTTTCGAGGGGCTTTCCGGCGGGCGCATTTCGATCTGCGACGCTACCTGCTTGATGGCGTTGTCGAGTTGCGTGCGGTCCTGCACCATCTTCTGCCCGTACTGGCGCACATCGGCGCTTGCACCCTTTTGCTCCGCCAATTGGCTGAGTTGCACCTCGCCCATGCCGCCTTCTAATGCATCCTGCACAAATGCTCTGTCCTGCATCTTCTGCATTGGGGGCTCGCCCATCGCGTTCATGTTGTTCATCCCGGTATTGCCGGCGTTGGGGTTCTGGGGTTGAGTGCCTGGCTGCATTCCGCCCATCGGCTGCTGCTGCGCGAATACAACTGCACCTGTCAATAAGACAGCGGCGGCGACTGCTGTGATTCTGAAGAGCGATTGCATCATAGGAGAGGTTCTCCTTCTGTGTTGAACGTGAACGGACGCAGATCGCCGTCCTTCTTAATGGAGAACGACCGCCCACGCGCAGGTTGTCTTGCACTTATCGCGGCTGCGATATGGCGAAAGCCAATTCAACATTGTGAGGCAACCAGGCGATGTTCAATGCATCACGGGAAGGTTCCAGTGCCGCCAGACGCTTACCATGCGCAGCAAAAAGCAGACCAGGGCGCCTAAAGCGGCGACCACGGAATTCGGCAGCTTGATTCTGCGGCCGACAACGATTACCAATGCTCCGGCCAGGGCCGCCGTTGCGTATACATCGGCGCGCAGGACGGTAGGCACCTGGGCAAGCAGCACGTCGCGCACCGTTCCTCCGCCAACGCCGGTGATGCCCCCCATGAGAATGGCAATAAAGGGATGGATGCGGTATTCGAGCGCCTTCTCAGCTCCGGCAACACAGAAGAGGCTTAGACCGGCGGCATCGAGGGTAAGCATGAGCATGCGAGGGATATGCTGGACCGGGCCGCTGAACAAAAACACCAATGCCGCGCCGAGAAAGGCGATCACTCCGTAGCGCCAGTCGCGGATGGAATTGGGCGGATTGGCTCCGATCAGCACATCACGGATGATTCCGCCGCCCAGCGCGGTTGCAAATGCCAGCACCATCGCACCCAGAAGGTCGAGATGGCCTTTGGCCGCGGCCAACGCGCCCTCGACGGCAAAGACGAATGTACCCGCGAAGTCCACTGCCAGAAGCAGCGTCGCAGGCTTCGTTTCGATCTTCATCTGGTTCTCACAGGAGAGCTTACGATAACGGATGCCGGGTCAGTTTTCAATATGGCATGCCGCCCCTGCGGTATTCGCTACCCCATCTTTTCCGGTAGCGTCTCAGTTTGAATCCCGGTATTGGAAACGGATCTCCGGTTATGGGTCACACTGACAATGCGGCGCGCAGATAGCCTTCAACCTCACCTCCGCGTGACGTTGGTTCAGGCTATTCTTCTGAAGAAGTTGAAATGGAGATTTGCAGCATGGCGAAACTTGTCTACGGATTGAATCAGTCCCTCGATGGCTACGTCGACCACATGGAACTTGGCCCGCCTGCGCCCGCGGCCTTTCGTCACTTCATCGAGCTGGTGCGTGGCCTGACGGGCTCGATATACGGTCGCCGCTTGTACGAGGTCATGCGTTATTGGGACGAAGACCTTCCTGATTGGGATGAGGAGGACCGCGAGTTCGCGGTGGCGTGGCGGAGCCAGCCGAAGTGGGTTGTGTCGCGTTCGCTCAAGTCAGTTGGCCCCAACGCCACGCTTATCGCGGATGACTTCGAGACGGTGATACGCAGGCTGAAGGCTGATCTGGCCGGCGAGATTCAGGTTGGCGGACCAGAGCTGGCGCAAAGCCTGACCGAGGCCGGTCTTATCGATGAGTATCGACTCTACCTTCGCCCCATCGTGCTTGGCAGCGGCAAGCCATTTTTCGCCGGTCCCCGGCCGCCGCTCCGTCTTGTGGCCAACGATTTAATCGCCGAGGACTTGCTTCGGTTGACGTACGTTCCTGCTTAATCGCGCGACTGGCCCGGCGGATAGCGCCGACGCGTCAGGCCCACTTTGTATCGTGAGCGGAAATCCAAACTGAGACACTACCTCGCTTCTTTGAGGCCCACGCCAACGAGCCAGCGGTTCATGGGAGAGGTGGTCAGAAGGCCGAGGACCATTGCGATCTGCATCATAAGCCAGAAGACCGGGTTGAGCGGCGTGAGGTGCGGATGCGGGAAGAGCCAGAAGTGCGTAACCGCCATCCATGCATACATGCCGACCTGAAACGCGATGATGGACAGAGTGTCCGCCTTGATGGCCGCGACGATGGCCTGGCGTACGGTAAGGTTGCCCATTGGCTTGATGGAGTAGTACTGGAAGACGATGCCGAGCGCCCATGCGCCGACGAAGTCCCAGACATAGCTCGCAGCAAGGGTTGAACCGGCGATGGTGAGACCGAAGGAGAAAATCGCGAACTCCACAATGATGTCGGCGATGGCGCACCCGGCGCCGCAGTGGCTACCGGCAAGAAATGCCTGCGGCCAGGTGGGAGGCGCATTGCCCCCGCCGTGCATGTGCATGTGAGCCATGTGCCCGCCGGCTGCGTCGCGAGACATTTTGCGCCCGGCACGGAAGTACCACCAAAGCCCGATGACGCTCAGGTACAGCGCGGTGACAGGCCAGACAGCGTTCATGATGGCCATGGATTGCGGGTGCCTTGCTTCGTCTATTGCGATGATGACGGCACATACGACAGCCACTGCGATTGAAAGCCACGCAATCGTAACCAGCATTGTGCCTCCTCAGCGTGTTCGATGCGATGGGGGCCGCAGCGGTGCAGAATTCAGGCCGCGCGGCACTCGTCTTCTGCGGCAGGCGCCGTTACCCTAGTATCTATGCCAGAACTTACGCCTCCTGTTGCGCCTGTACATCCTGTCGAAACCAAAATTCACAACCGCACACTGACTGACGACTACGCCTGGATGCGCGACCGCGAGAATCCAGAGGTGATTGCGTACCTCGAAGCAGAGAACGCCTACACCACCGGCATGACCGCGGGCGACGAGGCGCTGCGCGAGACGCTGTACAAAGAAATGCTGAGCCACATCAAGGAGACCGATGTCTCCGTGCCCTTTCGCGACGGAGAGTACTGGTACTACTCGCGCACGGTGGAGGGCTCGCAGTATCCCATTTACTGCCGCAAGCCGGGGACGCCGGAGGCTATCGACGATACAGCGCCTGAGCAGGTCATTCTCGACGTGAACGAGCTCGCCAGGGACCAGCCTTATATGGCCCTCGGCGGCTTTGCCGTCTCCGATGACGGCAACCTGCTGGCCTACTCGACCGACAACACTGGCTTCCGCCAGTACACGCTGCAGGTGAAGGACCTGCGCACGGGAGAGCTGCTGGCTGAGCATGTGGAGCGCGTTGGCTCGATAGTGTGGGCCGCCGATGACCGGACCCTGTTCTATACGGTCGAAGATGAGGTACAGAAGCGCCAGTACCGGCTGTACCGCCATGTGCTGGGCACGCCGCACACGGAAGACCTGCTGATCTACGAGGAAGCTGACGAGCGGTTCAACATTGGGGCCGGGCGCAGCCGCGACCGCGAATATATTGTTCTGGAGTCGTCGAGCCACACCACGTCAGAAGAGCGCTTTCTTCTCGCTGATTCGCCTGCAGAAGCCTTTACGCTCATCGAGCCGCGCCGCGATGACATTGAGTACTACGCCGATCATCGCAACGGGCTCTTCTACATTCGCGCGAATGACACGGGGCGCAATTTTCGGCTGGTGACTGCGCCTGTGAGCGCGCCCGGGCGCGAAAACTGGAGCGAGATTTTGCCGCATCGCGCGGACGTGATGCTGGAAGACGCCGACCTGTTTGCCGGATTTTACGTGGCATGCGAGCGGCGCGATGGATTACCGCACCTGCGCGTGGTCCACTTCAGCGGGCAGGGGCCGGAAGCGGCCGAATCCCGGGAGATTGCTTTCCCGGAGCCTGTCTACAGCGCGCACCCGCATACCAACCGAATCTTTGACACCACGAAGTACCGGTATGGATACCAGTCGCTGGTGACGCCCGGCTCGGTCTTTGAGTATGACGTGACGACGGGCGAGTCGAAGCTGCTGAAGCAGCTTGAGGTCCCGGGAAACTTTGACAAATCGCTGTACGCCTCGGAAAGGCTGTTTGCGAAGGCGCCGGACGGCGTGGAGGTGCCGGTGTCGCTGGTGTATCGCAAAGACAGGTTCGCGCGCGGGAAGAACCCGCTCTTTGTGTATGGATACGGGTCCTATGGTTACTCGCTGCCCATCGGCTTCAACAGCAACCGCCTGAGCCTGCTGGATCGCGGCTTCGTGATGGCCTATGCGCACATCCGCGGCGGAGGTGACATGGGCAAGCCGTGGCATGACGCAGGACGCCTGATGCACAAGCGCAATACGTTCAGTGATTTTATTGCCGTCACGCGGCATCTGCTGCGCGAGGGCTACGGAGACCCGGCGCGCGTGGCCATTGAAGGCGGCAGCGCGGGAGGGTTGCTGATGGGCGCAGTAGTGAATATGGAGCCGGGGCTGTTCCGCGCCGTCGTTTCGCATGTTCCGTTTGTGGATGTGATGAACAC
>JASHUR010000069.1 GCA_030039895.1 Acidobacteriaceae bacterium
GCGCTGCCGCGCGCAACTCCGTTTCATCCACGCGGAAGAACCCATCCACGCCCGGCTCAGCCAGGAAGCACTTGAAGCCGCGCACGCCCGCAGCCGCCAGCGGTTCAATATCCTCGCTGTTATTGCCGGAGACGCCACCCCACGCCGCCCAGTCCACCTCGCACTTGCCCGCAGCCGCGGCCCGCTTCGCTTCCAGAGCCTCCACCGTGGTCGTCGCCGGCAGGCAATTCAACGGCATGTCCAGCAGCGTCGTAAACCCTCCCGCCGCTGCCGCCCGCGTCGCCGTTGCAAACCCTTCCCACTCTGTGCGTCCCGGCTCGTTGATGTGCACATGTGGATCCACCAGCCCCGGCAGCAACGCCCGCCCGCCAAAATCAAGAACTTCATAATCGCGCGGAACTTCGCTTGCCGATACTACCGCCGCAATCTTCCCCTCGCGCACCAGCACCGCCGCCGCGCGAACCCCCTCCGGTGTCACCGCCTTCGTTGAAACAAACGCCTGTGCCATACTGGCAATACTTTCTCGCGTGTCTCGTCAACAAGCAAGCGGAGAAGCAACCTTATATGCCGAACGAGCAGCAACTCTACTTCATGCGCCGCGCCATCGCGCTCGCCACAGACAATGTACGCTCCAGCCACGGCGGCCCGTTCGGCTCCGTCATCGTGCGCGACGGCCAGATCATCGCCGAAGCTGCCAACTCCGTCACCGCGACCAACGATCCCACCGCCCACGCCGAAGTCAACGCCATCCGCCTCGCCTGCGGCAAGCTCGGCAGCTTCAGCCTTGAGGGCTGCGAAATCTACACCAGCTGCGAGCCCTGCCCCATGTGCTTGGCTGCCATCTACTGGGCGCGCATCGGCGCCATCTATTACGGCAACACCGCTGCAGAAGCTGCCCGCGCCGGATTCGACGACGCTCACCTCTACCGCGAGCTCACCCTCCCGCGTGGTGAGCGCTCCGTCTCATCCACGCAGCTCCTCGGTGACGCAGCCTGGGCCAGCTTCCAGGCCTGGCAAAACAGCACCACCAAAATCGAGTATTGATCATGACCGCCTCACCCGCACCCGACTACACCGCCATGCTTCAGGTCGCCATCGATCAGGCGCGCCTTGGCCTCTCCGAAGGCGGAATCCCCATTGGCGCCGCCATCTACAACACACGCGGCGAGCTCATCAGCGCCGGACACAACCGCCGCATCCAGCAGGACGACCCATCCATCCACGGCGAAACCGACGCCTTCCGCCGCGCCGGTCGCCAGGCCTCCTACCGCGACCTCATCATGGTCACCACGCTCGCGCCCTGCTGGTATTGCAGCGGACTCGTCCGCCAGTTCGGCTTCCGCACTGTCGTTGTCGGAGAATCGCAGAACTTCCACGGCGGCATCGACTGGCTGCGCGAGTGCGGCATCGAAGTCATCGACCTCAACTCCGCCGAGTGCATCACCATGCTCGCCGACTACATCCGCACCAACCCCGCCGTCTGGAATGAGGACATCGGCGTGCCGCCCGGTCCCTCTGTCTAAGCTCGGGATGCACGCAGCCGCGTCACTGCATACCATCCCCCGCCGGCCAGCAGATACGCCGCAAACACATACGGAAAATACCGGTACGGCGCAGGCGGAACCGGAAACAGCGTGCCGAAAATCGCCGCCGCAATCGCAACGATCGCTCCCGCCGCCAGCGCAATCCAGCGTGGGCTCAGCTTCGCGCGCCGTCGCAGGTGCTGCGTCATCGCAATGGTCGCCAGCGCATATGCTGTCAGAAATCCGAACACCGCCAGCGCTCCCATCCATCCGTAAATGTCCGCGCCGCTCGCGCCGCGCTCGGCAACTATCATCACCGGAACCGCCGCCATCACTCCCGCCAGCAAGCTCGCCATTGCCGGAGTCTCGTTGCGGCTGTGCGTCTTCGCGAACACGCTGTGCACCAGCCCGTGATGCGCCATCAGCATCAGCAGCCGCCCAGAGGCGATCACGCAGCCCAGCGTCGCCGCGAACATGCTCACCAGCACGCCCGCGTCAATCACCGGCCCAACCATGGCTATGCCCGCCTGCCGCGCCAGATACCGCAATGGCGCAGCCGATTGTCCCAGCGTCTCCTGCGCCCCGTGAAATCCCATCACCTCGCCATACGCGCATATCACGAAGAACGTCCCCGAGAGCACCGCGCTCAACATCAGCGCCCTCGGAATCGTCTTCAGAGGCTCGCGCGCCTCTGTTCCCAGCGTCGTTGCGCTCTCAAACCCCACAAAGCTGAAGATCGCCAGCATGCCGCCCATGCTCACCGCCGGCAGCGAAGCGCCCTTCAGCCGGATCTGCGTCATGTCCACATGCAGCCCATGCCGCCACAGCGTACACGCAATCACAATGGCAATCAGGCATACTGACACCGCCTCGATGAACAGCATCATTCGCGCCGAAATCTTCACATCGCGATACGCAATCCACATCGCGCAGCCCGCCGCCACCATCACCAGCGCTGCTGCCGGGACATACTTTCCATACGCTCCCAGAAACACATACGAATAATTCAGGAACCCGCCGATCACTGACGCAGCTGTCATCAGATACGCAAACAGCAGCGCCCACGCCGTAATCGCCGCAAAGCCCGCAGGCAGGTTCGCCCGCGCATACACAAACAGCGAGCCGGGCGACGCCGAATCGCGCGCGAACACCGCAATGCACATCGCCACCAGAAACATCGCCAGCATCGCGATCACATACGCCGCGCACGTCCCCGCTCCCGCCAGCGTGAACACCAGCGGAATCGTCAACGCCGCTGACGTGCTCGGCGCAATCGTTGAGATGGACTGGGCCAGCGTCTCAACTGGCGACAGTACGTGCTGCCGCAGCCCATATGCCGCATCCACAGGCGTCTTCACGCCGTCGCCCGTAATCAGCTCGGCAGCGTCCATCGGGCCCGTATTCAGCGCCTCAGTCCCCAACTCACTCTCCGGCGCAGCCGCTCGCGTCAGCCATGCGCTAAATAGATCAGCCGCAGAACAAACAGCGCGGCCAGCGTATACAGCAGCCAATTTTTCTTTTTCCCTTGCCCCGAAATCAGCTCCAGCGCCGCAAAGGCAATCAGCCCGAAGCTCGGCCCTGTCGCAATCGAGTACGTCAGGGGAATCATCACCAGCGTCAGGAACGACGGAATCGCCACCAGCGGATTACTCCACTCAATCTTCCCCACTCCAACCAGCATCAGCGCGCCTACCAGAATCAGCGCCGGCGCAGTCGCAAACGTCGGAATCGCCCCCACCAGCGGCGCAACAAACAGCGCAATCAGAAACAGCAGCCCTGTCGTGATCGCGGTGATCCCTGTGCGTCCGCCCACGGCAACCCCAGCCGCGGACTCGATATAGCTCGTCACCGTGCTCGTCCCCACCAGCGAGCCCATCACCGTGCTCGTTGCGTCCGCAAAAAAGATGCGCGTCAGCCGCGGGATCGTATAGCCCTCTTCAATCAGTCCCGCGCGGTCCGCTACTGCCACCAGGGTCCCGATGTTGTCGAACAAATCAACAAAAAGAAATACAAAGATAATTTCAAAGGCATTCAGGTGCAGCGCCGCGCGCACATCCAAATGGAACGCCGTGGCGTGCAGCGAGCGCAGCGAGAACGCATGCGGGTCCCAGTGCACCTGATGCACAAAAATGCCCAGCAGCATGGTGCCCAGCACGCCAATCAGCATCGAGGCCTTCACGCGAAAGGTCTGCAGCACCGCAATCAGCAAAATGCCGAAGACCGCCAGCGCCGCAGTTGGCGCGCGCAGGTTGCCCAGCGTCACCGTCGTCGCGCCGCTCGGCACAATAATCCCCGCATTCCGCAGCCCGATGAACGCGATAAACAGCCCGATGCCGCCCGCCACCGCCGAGTGCAGCTGGTCCGGAATCGACGCCAGCAGCAGTTGCCGTATCCCGGTAAACGTCAGCAGCAGAAAGATCACGCCGGAGACGAACACCGCGCCCAGCGCCGTCTGCCACGGCACGCCCATACCCTTGACTACGGTGTACGTAAAGTACGCATTCAGCCCCATACCCGGAGCCAGCGCCAGCGGATAGTTCGCCAGCAGCCCCATCAGGATGGACCCGAACGCCGCGCACAGGCACGTTGCAGCTGTCACTGCCGCCAGCGGCATTCCCGCCTGCGACAGGATCGATGGGTTCACAAAGATGATGTACGCCATCGTGATGAACGTCGTCACCCCGGCAAGTATTTCTGTTCGCCAGTCCGTTCCGTGCTCTGAAAAACGGAAATACGCTTCAAGGCGCGCTCGCATCAACAGGACAATCCCCCGTAAATCTTCCAGTCAATATGGTTTGTAAAGAATAGCCCATGATCCTGCAACGCCGGCGTGTCAGCGCCACTTTTGCGATTGATATAAGCAGAAATTATCGCGCGCGAAGAAATCTTCTATAGGGGCACATTCCCGTTTGTAGCGGCGCCGCCTTCGAGTATGCTTTGGCGAAAGCCGCCTGCAAACTCAGGTGAGTCGACCGTAGATTCTTCAAGAGCACTGAAGGATCACTCAAAAAAATTTGAACCTGCTCCATCGTGAGCGGCCCGCCCGCCCCGATGCATTTGTATTTTCTTTTGTAATTTCCTTTGTGAGGCAAAACCTGCGATGTCAAAGATGAAAGGGCTTTTCGCTACCTTCCTTCTCCTCCTCGTTTTTCCAGTCGCGTCCCGCGCCCAGCAGACTCTCGGAGCCATTACCGGCTTGGTCACGGATTCATCCGGCAGCGCCCTGACTGACACAACCGTGACCGCAGTCGGCATGCAGACCGGTCTCACGCGCGTCGTCAAAACCGGAACCGACGGCACCTACAACTTCTTCAATCTCCCGATTGGCACCTATTCGCTGTCCTTCACCCATAACGGGTTCGATACACAGAAGGTCGCCTCCATCCTCGTTCAGGCCGACCGCACCGCGTCCGTCAACATGCAGTTGAAGGTCGGCGAGGTCAGCACCTCGGTCACTGTTCAGGACACTCCGCTGCTCAATGCAGTGGATACCACCAACGGCTACGTCCTCGACAAGACACAGATTGACTCCATCCCGCTGCCCACCGGCAGCTTCACCGGCGCGGCCATTCTGGCTCCCGGAGTCAACGCTGAGCTGCCCGGCGGCACCGGCTCCAACAGCGGCATGGGCAACGCTCCCATCTGGGCCAACGGTCAGCGCGACACCTCAAACAGCTTCCTGCTCAACGGCGTAGACGCCAGCAACCTCTTCAACGGCAAAAGCACCAGCCAGGTGGCCTCGGCCCGCATCGTCAACAACACCGGTGTCGGCAACCTCGGTGCGGGCGGAGTTGAGCAGAGCAGCGCCTCCGTGTATCTCGCCATCGGCAACGCCTTGCCCACTCCTGCGCCAGAGACGCTCTCCGAAATTCGCGTTAACACCTCCATGTACGATGCGCAGCAGGGCTCCACCAGCGGCGCGCACATTGACATGAGTACCGCCTCCGGCACCAACCAGATTCACGGCGGCCTCTACTTCAACCGCGGAACCGACTGGCTTAACGCTGCACCGTTCTTCTTCAAGCAGTCCACCTTCCTTCCCAGCAACGAAATGGTTCCGCAGCTGCACCGTTACACCGCAGGCGGCGACGTTGGCGGCCCGATCATCAAAGACAAGCTCTTCTACTACCTTGCCTACCAGCACGTGCACGCAGCCGATCAGGAAATCGGCATCTCGCGCCTCATCGTGCCTCCCGGCCTTACCGACGACCGTAGCCCCTCGGCGTTGGCAGCCGTCGCAAATGCAAACTGGGACGATGACGTGACGCCCAATGAGATCAACCCAGTCGCTCTTTTCCTCATGCAATACAAGTTCCCTGACGGTCAGTACCTTGTCCCCTCCGCCACCACCGACGCGCCTGCCACTTACAGCGATCCCTTCAACTCTTCGATCCCCGGCACCTCCTACTTCTCAGCCGATCAGGCCGTTGCCAACCTTGACTGGGACGCCACGCCGTCGGACACTCTTTCTGCCAAGTACTACTACCAGCACGATCCGCTCAACGCGCCCTATGCGTACTCCAACGTCTCCGGCTTCAACCAGTTGCTCGATACCGGCAGCCAGGTCGCATCACTCAACAACACGCAAATCCTCAGCCCCAGCTTCAGCGTCACTGAGGTGATGGGCTTCATCCGCGAAAAAGCTTACGGCGTGAACCAGCAGCCCTTCACGCCGCAGCAGGCTGGAATCAACACCTTCGGCTCGACCTACTTCCCCGGCATCAGCATCATCGACGCCTACGGCAACAACTCGCCCAACAATCCCAACTACCTCTATGACGTGCCCTTGAACATCGGCCCCGGATCATTCACGCAGAGCCCGTTCACCGGCCTCTTCCAGAACCGGCTCATGCCCTCAGCCAATGCCATCTGGACGGCTGGGCGGCACACTGTCACCTTCGGCGCCAGCTACTCCTACACGCAGCTCAACGTCCGTAACGAGCGCACCGGCAAGGGCATGATCGCGACTCCGGACTTCGCCAATTTCCTCCTGGGTAACCTCGCCTACCAGAACGACGACTTCACCACGACGTCCTTCATGCTCGGCAACGCCAACCGTTATTACCGCTCCAATCAGGTCGGTCTCTACCTTCAGGACAAATTCCAGATCATCCCCACGCTCAGCCTCACTGCCGGCATCCGCTATGACTGGGATGGCGGCCTCACGGAGAAATACGGCCGCATCTTCAACTTTGACCCCTCGCTCTACTCCTTCGACGGGAACGAAGTTGTGTCCAACGGCTTCATCGTTGCCGGGAACAACAAGCAATTTCCCACGAAAGGCGTAAGCAACACCACACTCACCGGACGCCAATGGGGCATTGGCCCGCGCGTCGGCCTTGCCTGGCAGCCCAAGAAGTTCGACGGCAACGTCGTTGTCCGCACCGGAACCGGCATCTACTATGACCGTGGCGAGCTCTTCACCTACCTCTCGCCCGGCTACGCCGCAGGTGAGGTCACGGGCGGTCCCTTCGGCGTCACCATGACTCCGCCGTTCGTCAACACCATCCAGTGCCCCGGCGCGCCGTCCTTCGTCTCAGCCTGCACCGGCGACATCAATCTCTCCAACCCCTGGGGAACGACCCCTGGATTTCAGCCCAGCGGCAACCCGGCTGACATTACCAAGTACCTGCCCACCGTCTCTGAAATCGAAGACTTCGCGCAGCTCTTTTCCGTTGCCACCTATAACCGGGCCAACAAGTTGCCCTACACCATCAACTACACGCTCGATGTGCAGTGGCAGCCCCGGAACGACCTCGCTGTGGATATCGGTTACGTCGGCAACGTGGGCCGGCATGAGGTAATTCCCGTTCCCTTCAACCAGGCGGGCACCGCGACCCCAAGCAATCCCATTCACGGACAGAAGTACACCTACGGCTATGCGGTGCAGACACAGCCCTGCGATTACTACAGTTGCTCACCGGCCACCCTGCCTGACGGCACGCAATACCTGTCAACCTATGAGGGCGGCAACATCGACCTCCGCGTTCCCTACGTCGGCTACTCGGCGGAATCTGAGACCTACAAGGCCGCCGGCATCTCCGCTTACAACTCGCTGGTCGCGCACCTTGAGAAGCGCCTGAGCCGTGGCATCCAGGCCGGCGTCTCCTACACCTATTCCCACTCGCTCGACGAGCAGAGCGCGATGGGCCTCTTCTTCAACGGAAACAACCCGCTCGACCTGCATGACGGCTACGCCTCATCCGACTTTGACCGTACGCACGTGATCAACTTCAACTACTCGTTTACCTCGCCCAATTTCTTTGCGGAAAGGTCTTGGGCAGGACGCATCGCCAACGGCTGGACGCTGGAAGGTCTCACTGTGCTGCAAAGCGGCCAGCCCTACAGCATCATCGATTACTCCGGCGCCGTGGGCAGCATCTACTACGGCACATCGGACGGCATTACCAACCCCATCGTTCCGCTGGCTCCCGGCTGCAAGCCGCAATCGGCCTACACCGGCCACTCAGGCGCCTTCGGAACTCCCGCGCTCAACGCCGCCTGCTTTACCCTGCCGCTGCTCGCTCCGGGCTCGCTCAACGGCGGCATCCCTTCCAACGATCTCTATGAGACCGGCTTCACCAGCGGACAGCGCAACATCTTCCGCCAGGCCTTCCAGAAGCGCGCCGATGTCTCACTCGTAAAAACCTTCAAAATTTCCGAAAGGATTTCTGCAAAATACAACTTCGATGTCTTCAACCTGACCAACAGCGCCAGCTTTGACATTCCGAATGACAACGTGGCGCAGAACGAAGGCTACAACGACTTCCCGGTCGAGGGCACCCCGGCTGCTCCGTCTCCGTCGGCGTGCGCACAGGGTAACGCTCCGCCCGACACCTTCTTCAACTGCCCCACCGGTCTGGGATACGTCTCCCACACCATCGGGGCGCCGCGTCAGATTCAGATGTCTCTTCACCTCAGCTTCTGATCGCTCGCCTCCACCAGTCACGGTTTGAGGCTGCCCTTAATTCTTCAAAAGGGGCAGCTTCAAACCGTTCTCTTTTGCCGTCTCGATCGCCGCTTCGTATCCCGCGTCCGCATGCCGCATCACCCCTGTCGCCGGATCATTGAACAGCACGCGCGCAATGCGTTTGTCCGCCTCAGCGCTTCCGTCGCACACAATCACCACGCCCGCATGCTGCGAATATCCCATGCCCACGCCGCCTCCGTGATGAAAGCTCACCCACGTCGCGCCGCCCGCCACATTCAGCATCGCATTCAGCAGCGGCCAGTCGGACACGGCGTCTGACCCATCCCGCATCGCCTCCGTCTCGCGATTCGGACTCGCCACTGATCCCGTGTCCAGATGGTCGCGCCCGATCACAATCGGGGCCTTCAGCTCTCCGCTGCGCACCATGGCGTTGAACGCAAGCCCAGCCTTGTCCCGCTGCCCCAGGCCCAGCCAGCAAATGCGCGCCGGCAGTCCCTGAAATTGAATCCGCTCCCGCGCCATGTCCAGCCAGCGGTGCAGGTGCGCGTCCTCCGGAAACAGTTCCTTGATCTTCGCGTCCGTCTTGTAAATGTCCTCCGCATCGCCTGACAGCGCCACCCATCGAAATGGCCCCTTGCCTTCGCAAAACAGAGGACGCACATACGCCGGCACAAATCCCGGAAAATCAAACGCATCCTTCACGCCCTCATCCAATGCCACCTGCCGGATGTTGTTGCCGTAATCAAACACCGGAACACCCATCCGCTGAAACTCGAGCATCGCCTGCACATGCGCCGCGCAGCTCTCCGCCGCCGCCTTCCGCAGCGCCGCATGCCGCTCCGGATTCACCGCATCTGCCCTCCACTGCTCAACCGTCCACCCCAGCGGCAGATAGCCGTTGATCAAATCGTGCGCCGAGGTCTGGTCCGTCACCAGATCCGGCTTCATCCCACCCTTCCGCGCCCGTCCCGCCAGCTCCGGCACAATCTCCGCCGCATTGCCCAGCAGCCCGATGGACACCGCCTCGCGCCGTTCGCAGTGGTGCTTCAGCAAGGCCAGCGCATCGTTCAGGTCCTTCGCCTGTTTGTCCAGATATCGTGTCCGCAGCCTGAAGTCGATCCGCGACTGCTGGCACTCGACAATCAGCGAACACGCTCCGGCGAATGTCGCCGCCAGCGGCTGTGCCGCGCCCATTCCACCCAGCCCCGCCGTCAAAATCCAGCGCCCGCGCAGGTCGCCGCCGTAGTGCCGCCGTCCGGCTTCCTCAAATGTCTCGTACGTCCCCTGAATGATCCCCTGCGACCCGATATAAATCCAGCTCCCCGCCGTCATCTGCCCGAACATCATCAGGCCCTTGCGATCGAGCTCGTTGAAGTGCTCCCAGTTGGCCCACGCCGGAACCAGATTCGAGTTCGCAATCAGCACCCGTGGCGCATCTGCATGCGACTTGAACACGCCCACCGGCTTGCCCGACTGAATCAGCAGTGTCTCATCCGGCTCCAACTCGCGGAGCCGACGCAGAATCTCATCAAAGCACTCCCAGTTGCGCGCCGCTCTGCCGATCCCTCCATACACCACCAATTGCTGCGGATTTTCCGCCACCTCCGCGTCCAGATTGTTCTGGATCATTCGATACGCGGCCTCGCTCAGCCAGTTCTTGCAGCTCAGCTCGCTGCCGCGCGGCGCGCGAATCTTCCGTTCCGGATCAAACCGCCT
>JASHUR010000007.1 GCA_030039895.1 Acidobacteriaceae bacterium
GATCAGCACGCCCCCTGGCGTCCCGTCCGGCTCGCACGACACATTCAGGCACCAGTGCATTCCGTAGATAAAGTACACATATACATGCCCCGGCGGCCCAAACAGCACCGCATTCCGCTCCGTCTTGCCCACATACGCGTGCGCCGCCGGATCATCCTTCCCGAAATACGCCTCCGTCTCAACGATCCGTCCCGTCAGCCACTCCCCGTCCAGCCGCCGGGCCAACACCTTGCCCAGCAGCCCGCGCGCCACCACATCCGGAGCTTCCGCATAGAACCGCCGGGGAAGCAGCTTTGCCTTACCCATGCCTCAAAGTTCCTTTAGCTCCGCCAGAACCTCCTCGGCATGACCCTCCGGCCTCACCTTGGGAAACACCTTCAGCAGCTTCTGGTCCGGCCCAATCAGGAATGTAGTCCGCTCAATCCCAATCACCTTCTTGCCGTACATATTTTTCTCTTTCAATACGTCAAACTGTTTGCAGACCTTCTCGTCCACATCGGCGAGCAGGGGATACGGAAGGTCATATTTCTCCTTGAACTTACGCTGCGCCTTCACCGTGTCCCGCGAGATGCCGAGCACCACGGCGCCCGCCTTCTGCAGCTTTTTGAATGTGTCCCGGAAGCCACACGCCTCTATCGTGCAACCCGGCGTATCGGCCTTGGGATAAAAGAACAGGACCACGGGCTTGCCCGCAAAATCGCTCAGGTGGACCGTTTTGTCCTGGTCGTCCTGAAGGGTAAAATCGGCTACTTTCTTATGCAGTTCCATCCCATCCCTCGTCAAAACAATCTAGCGCGGCATTTTCCAGCATCGCTGCGTCCTATAGATTGTTGCTTAGATCATCCCGCTATGTCACGGCCCGCGCGATCCCGCTTCCCGTCCTGCCAGAAATTCGCCTGCGCGCTTCTTTTCACTGCCGCTTTTGCTCTTGTTTCCCTATGCGCGCCTGCTCACGCGCAGTACGTCGGCCGCGTCGCCACCACTCAGAACAACCAGCCCACCCTGCGCGCCATCGCGGTTCTTGAATACACCGGCAACCTCGACGACCCCACCGCCAGCCGCCTCGTTCCCATCGCCGTATGGGACGGCGAAAACTACCAGCCCGGCGGACAATACCTCGCCCAGCCCGTCCCGCTCACCGTCCAGACCGGAACCCAGTACATGCTCGAGCACGCCGGCACACCCAAGGGCTTCTTCGATGTAAAGTCCGCGTCCAACGCGAACGGCTCATGGATCGCCATCGGCAACTACCAGAAGCCCGCCACGCCGCATTACGCCAGACTCCATCGCTCGCGTATCCCACCCGTCATGTTCGGCGGAGGCGACAGCACGCCTCACTTCGCCCACGTTCCCGCCGGAGACACCAGCCGCGGCGCAGCCAAAACCTCCGCGCAGAACAACGCGCCTCCCGTTGATTCCGACCGGCCCGTCCTCCATCGCCGCGCTGGTGACTCCGATTCCAGCTCCGGCTCGCAGGACACCGCCGACACTCACTCCAATGCTCCGCCCATCGATCCCGACCGGCCCATCATGCGCGAACCGGCCGGGCCCATGCCCGCAAGCACCGCCGCCAATGCGCCCGGTGGCGAGGCTCCCGAAACGGTGACTGATACCAATGACCCCAACCGGCCGCACCTTTTCTACGGGAAACCGAGCAACCCTGAGAAGCTCGACCAGGAAACCAAGATTGAAATCGCCAGGCTCGCCGGGCACCAGCAGGACATTGAACAGATGGTCGCCGTCTCCGACGCCGTCAACCGGCCCGTGCATTCCTACGTCTACTCCTGGCCCGATCCCGACGACGAAGCCAAATTGAAGTCCGCACTCGAGTCGATCGCACAGAAGTTTCTTGCACAGTCCGCTCCGCCCGCCCCTTCGGCTCATGAAACCAAGACCATAGCGTCTCACCACACCGCACAAAAGACCCGCCGCACGGCAGCCAAAAAGCCCGTCGCGCCCGCGCTCCCTGTACTCACCGACGAGCACTTCACCGCTTATCAGCTCACCTACGGTGGCGGAGCCACGCTCGTCTTCTCTGCATCCACAGGCGAAGGAGACGCCGCCCGCTACATCACCCTCATCGCCCAGCCTGACTTCAGCGGAACGCCCATCGTCCTCTTCAAGTCCATTACTTCCTGGCCCGAGCTGAACTACATTCCCCGCATGAAGCTCATCGACGCCGTCGACACCAAAGCCGACAACAGCGCCCAGCTCGTCTTTGCCCTTGAAACTCAGACCAGCCGCAGCTATGCGATCTACAGCGTGCAAAACAACGCCGTGCAGGAGCTCTTTCCGGTTCAGGATTAAGCACAGAAACTGTTACGTAATCCCATCGCCGGGCTAACTGCGGAAGCGCAGCCTCACACACCCGCTTTCAATTGCCCTGAGTCGTGGTGGTTGGTGTCGTCCAATGCCTGCTCCACCAGCTCTTCCGCTTCTGCTGCAATCGCGGCATCATCGCCAAAGCCTGTCAGCCAGTGCACCGCAGGCTCCCGCCGAAACCACGTCTGCTGCCGCTTCGCGTAATTCCTATGCCCCTGCTGCGCTGCCGCAATTGCCTCTTCGCGCGTCATCGTCCCGCACAGCACCGCCCGCGCCTGCCGGTAGCCCAGCGAATCCAGCGCTCGCGGCTGCTCCCCATAACGTGCAATCAGCCTTCGCGTCTCCTCAACCAAATCAACGCCCAGGCCCTCATCGAACATCTTCTTCGCGCGCTCGTTAATGCGCGCATAGAGCGCTTGCCTCTCCGGCTCCAGCCCAATCCGCAAAATGCGATAACCCCGCAGAGGCTCGCGACCGTCCTTCCATGCCTCCGTCATCGGCCTTCTCGCCGCCACAGACACCTCAATCGCGCGAATCAGCTTCGGCACATCATTCGCGTGGATGCGCTCAGCCGCCGCGGCATCCAGCCGCCCCAGTACGTCGTGCAGCCATCCTGCCCGATGGCGCTCGCTGCTCCGCTTCAGCCGTTCTCGCAGCTCTTCGGACCGCTGCGGCCCTGAAAACAACCCTTCCAGCAGCGCCCGCAGATAAAGCCCGGTCCCACCCGTTACGATCGGCAGATGCCCGCGCGCCGTAATCGCAGCAATTGCCTTGCGCGCCCGCCGCGCATAATCGCCCGCAGTCGAGTGCTCATCCAGCTCATAAATGTCAATCAAATGGTGCGGCACCCGCGCCCGCTCCTCGCGCGATGGCTTCGCCGTGCCGATCTCCATCCCGCGATACACTGCCACCGAGTCGCAGCTTACAATCTCGCCCGCAAACCGCTCCGCCAGTTGGATCGAAAGAGCTGTCTTACCGCTCGCCGTCGGCCCCAGCACCACCACCAGCAGCGGATCGACCTCAGCCGTCACCACACCCTCCACCACCCGCGAGGAAAAACTCCGTGCAGATCGGCGCGCAGCAGCGCAACTGCAAGAATCACCGCCGCAATCAGCAGCAGCCCGTACATCTGCCGTCTGCGCAGCCGTTCTCGGGCGTCCACCGTCTCATTCTCCCGGTCGAATGTTGTAAAGGAAGTAGAACCGCAGCTCCAGATATGGGCCTTTGAACTCCTTGGGCAGCGGAGGGTAGCCCGCATAGGTAATCGCCGCCCAGGCCGCCTTGTCCAGCGCCACATCGCCCGAAGGAGCATCCAGATGCATCGACCCAGGTATCACAGAACCGTCTGGGCCGATCTTGAAGCTGATTCCCACGCGCCCCTGTTTCAGCAGCGGAGGCTGCGCCTCTTCCGGAATAATCGGGTACCACGCGCGCTTCGTGTCGTAGATCACGCGCTCGATGTAGGGACCGAAGTCCACGCCCATCGTGTCACTCAGAATATTGACTGCACCCTCGTTCCCCGGATGGTCTGGCGGGGCGTTGGCGCCCTCGTCGCCGCCAAACTGGCCTGGACGCGCTGCATTCCGCGCCAGTTGCTGGAGCTCCTGTCCGGGCGTGGTTGGCCCCGTGTTGAAGTTCGGCTTCGTCGGCGCCGGTGTCGGGGCTTCAATCTCGCTCTTCGCATTTGCCGGCAATGGCTGTGCCGGGGGCCTCGGTTGCGCAGCCCGCGGAGTCGGCGGCCGCGGCTGCTCAGGCGCCTGTGTCGACTTGGGCGCAGCCCTCTCCGGCGCAGGCCTTGGAACCGGCGGTCCCGCCCGCCGCATCGCCTCAAGCTCCTCCAGCGTCTTCTTGTCCAGGGTCGGATGCGGCGTCTCCGCCCGGTGGTTCTCATTCGAGATCACGTTGGTCGGCTTCGTCGGCTTCAGCGGCTTGATGTCTTTCGGCGTCTCCAGGTAAGTCAGTTCCTTCGGATGCTCTCGCAACAGCGCTGACTGGTCGATCACCCGCACCCGCTGATGGAAGATGTACTTCGGTCCATACAGCAGGAACCACAGCAAAAGCATGTGCAGGATCAGCGCGATCCACAGCTTCTCCCTCAGGCTGGCCCAGTTCTTGCTGCCTTCCAGCTCGTCGATAATCGACAGCAGGTCGTGCGTGCTGTAATCTTCGTAGCGGCTGGGCCTGTTGAAGCGCGGTGGCTCAGGCGGCGCGCCCGCCGGACTTGGACTGGTTGGGACCTCAGTGATCGGCATTCTAAGAAACGTCAGAAACGCAGTGAGCGGCGCAGTAAACGGCAAAGCTCCGTGAGCCCGCAGCCGACACCCTTATTCTCTCATCCTTTACGGTCTTTCCCTACCGCAGATTTCCTGTTCCTGCAACCCTTACAATCGATCCAGATGACACCTGTCTCCATTCTCACCGTGAGTGACTCCTGCTTCGTCGGCCGCCGCCAGGACCTCTCCGGCCCCGCCATCGCCAGGGTACTCAAAGCGCAAGGGTTGGACGCACACACGCCGGTCTTAGTACCAGACGAACGGGAAGCCATCGAAGACGCACTCCGCGCCGCCGCTTCCCGCTCGCGCCTCGTCATCACCACTGGCGGAACCGGAATCGCCCTCCGCGACGTTACCCCGGAGGCCACCCGTGCCGTATGCGACCGCCTCCTCGACGGCATTCCCGAGCGCATGCGCGCCGCCGGAGCTGCCCAGACGCCCTACGCTGCGCTCAGCCGCGCCCTCTGCGGGACCCTCGGCCAATCCCTCATCCTCAACCTGCCCGGCAGTCCACGTGGAGCGGCCACATCGCTTGAAGCTGTCCTTCCGCTGCTGCGCCATGCCCTTGACCTGCTCTCGGGCCACACCGAGCACCCCGAACATCTCCCCGCGCCGCCCTCCGGAGACACCGAGTGAAACATCTCCTCGCCCTCTACAAGAAGTACAGCGGCCTGCTACTCAAAGCGCTCGAACCGCTCGGCTTCTGGGGCATCTTCCTGCTCTCCGCCCTCGACTCAAGCTCCATCCCCGTTCCCATTGATGCCTTTGTCGCCTTCTACTCCTGGAGCCATCCACACCGTTTTTATCTGTATGTCATCCTGGCCTCGCTCGGCTCCGCCATTGGAGGCCTCGTTCCCTATTACATAGGCCGCGCCGGCGGCGAGATCTTTCTCCTCAAGCGCATCAACCGCGCCCGTTACGAAGCTCTCCTCGACAAATTCGAGCGGCAGGAGTTTCTCGCTCTCATGGTGCCCTCCATGCTCCCGCCGCCCACTCCCTGGAAGCTCTTCGTCTTCGGTGCCGGCGTCTTTGAAATGCGTGTCGCCAACTTCCTGCTCGCCGTCTTCACCGGACGTATCATCCGCTTCGGCGTAGAAAGTCTGCTCGTCATCCGCTACGGCCCGCAGATCATCCACGAGCTCACCATCCTCGCCCACCGGCACCTCATCCTGCTGCTCGCCGGCCTCGCCATCATCTTTGCGTTGCTGATCATCTACGTCATCCGCAAATCCAAAGCCAAAAAGTGCGGCACGTCCGACTAAACTGGATCAGATGACCTACGACGATCTCCACCTTCTCATCGACTACAACTATTGGGCGCGTGACCGGGTTCTCGACGCCGTAAGTGCGATCACACCCGAGCAGTTCACACGCCCCATGGGCAACAGCTTCAACTCGGTGCGTGACACTATCGCGCACATCTGCGCTGCTGAGGACATTTGGATTGCGCGATTGAAGGGCGAAAAACCGCAGGGACTCAAGAAGCCGGAGCGTCTCCCCGATGTCGAAGCAGCCCGCAAGGAGTGGGCCGAACTGGAAGGCGAGATGCGCGAACAACTCGCGAAATTTGGGCCTGAAGCCGTTGCGCGCACCATCGAGTACCAGGACCTTCGCGGTAACGACCATTCAGACTTGCTCTGGCAGATACTGCAGCACGTGGTGAATCACGGCTCCTATCATCGCGGCCAGATCACCACGATGCTGCGACAGCTGGACGCGGCGCCGCCCAAGTCCATGGACCTGATTGCCTTTTATCGCGAACGAAATCGGAGGGCTTGACCGGGTGGGCACACGATGCCCGTTAAACGTACGCTCGTGCGGCGAATCCCGCCACCGTCACAAACCTCACCCGTCCTTGCCACTCATCCAACAGGTCCGCCGTCGCCTTCACCGTATGCCAGCGGTCCTCACCAATCCCTGCCTGCCCGCCGTCGTGCATCAGCAGATTCGACCCCACGCCCCGCTCCCGGTTCCGCGCAATCCCTCGCGACAGGTTCTTCCGCACCTGCTCCGCCGTGGTCGGCTTCCAGTCATATCCCATCGCATTCCACATCACCGGAACCATCCCCAGCTTCCGCGCCGTCCGCAGCACATCCGGCCTTCGCGCCCCAAACGGAGGCCGAAAGTACTCCACCCGCTCGCCCAGAATGTCTTCGAGCGCCTTGCTCGTCGCCGTCAGCTCCTCGCGCACCTTCGCCGCAGACTTCAGCAGCAGCACCGGATGCGTCCACGTGTGATTGCCCACCACATGCCCCGCCACGCGCACCCTCCGCACCAGCTCCGCCCGCTCCCGCGCAAACTTCCCAATCACGAAAAAGGTGGCCTTCACCTCGTGCCGCGCCAGCACCTCCAGCAGCGCCTCCGTGCACGCATCATTCGGCCCATCGTCATAGGTCAGCGCAAACTCGTCCGGATCGCTCCCCGCAACCAGCGTCCGCCCGAAAATCTGCGACCCAGGAGCCATCCCGGCATACATGTACCCGCCCGCAGCCGCCAGCAGTGCTGCTCCGGTAACGCCGGCAATCGACGCAATCCCCATCTTCTTTTCAGTGTAAGCTGCCGAAACCGTCATTCCTCCCGCGTCTTATCTGGCGTGTTCTGGAATATGGTGCTGATAACGCGGCAGTCCCGTCATTCAAGCCGTTCGAAGCTCTATCCGGCGCTCTCAACCACCATGTTCGCCTGTCGCGCTCTGCGCTCCCGCAGACGCAGGAATGGCCGCTCAACCAGATAGTGGCATGCAATCGCCGCAGCAAAAACGCAGACAAGGTTCAGAGGAAGTCGCTCAAAAACATTCGTATCGCGAATCTGGAAAAACGGCATCTGGCACAGATAAATGCTGTAACTCAGCACACCGATCCAGACAACCGGCGTCTGATTCAATATCCAGTATTTCTTTCTGATACAGTGCTGAATGCAGAACGCAATCCCCAGGTTCTGCAGGCTCAATATCACCAGCGGCTGCAAGCCGCTCGGGTAGGAGAACTGGGGAAGAGCCAGCGTAGCGCCAAGCACTAGTAAAAACCACCTGTCATACGCTGCCCAGTTAATGTCCTTTTCCATTATTAGAAGCGCCAGTAGGCATCCAGTTGCCAGCGCATCCATCGCGCAGGGAAACCAGGTCGCCTCCGCGTGGTGCCATCCCACATGGCCGAATACGGCGCGGAAAACTGGCGCCATCACCATCGCTGCAATCACAACCCTGTAGCGATAGCGGAAAAACCGGTTCAGCAGAAAGGGCCAAAGCAGATAGAACTGCTCCTCCACAGCCAAGGACCACATGTGGCCCAGCGACCAGGAAGGATTCGGGTTGAAGTTCTGCACATAGAGCAACGAGCAAAGCACATCTCTTAAAGGAACCCGGTTGTGCCAGACAACGGCGATCAACAGCGTCACGACGTAAGCTGCGGGCAGAATCCGATAAGCGCGGCGCACATAAAAGTTGGGGAGCGAAATTGTCCCCGTCTTTTCTCGCTCTTTCAGAAGTAGAAGCGTAATCAGAAAGCCGGAGATGACAAAAAAAACATCCACTCCAAACGTCGGGTAATGCGAGAGCCAGCCAAGATATTCCTCAAACCAATTGGCGTGATAGTGCGCCAGGGACCGGCCGAAAATGTGCCCCACGACCACCATCGAAATAGATACGGCGCGCAGGCCATCCAGCGACGCAATTCTATGTCTGGACTTCTCCATATCGTTTTTATCTGTACTCTGATCTTATAGCGATGACGATTAGATACTCAAAAGCAGCGCTGCTTCCTCGCCCTCTGGCCCCTGCTTGACAAACAAGGGTAAGCAGAGCATGGCGAGCCAGGCATTCCGATTATTGCCGCTCCGCCCTGCTATCCTGAAAACTCAACGAATTTCAGCAATGAGCACTTTGAAAGCAGTCCGCGGCACACGCGATCTCCTGCCGCCCGAAACCGAACTCTGGAACCGCGTCGAAGCCACCGCCCACGCCGTCTTCGCCCGCTACAACTTTGGCGAAATCCGCACTCCCATCTTTGAAGACACCCAGCTCTTCGCCCGCGGCGTCGGCGAGGAAACCGACATCGTCTCCAAGGAGATGTACACCTGGGAGGACCGCGCCCGCGCGCAATCAGAAAAAGCGCAGTCCCTCACCCTCCGCCCTGAAAACACCGCCGGAGTCGTCCGCGCCTATATCGAACACAAGCTCGGCGAAACCGGACTCCTGCAGAAGCTCTACTACATTGGCCCGCAGTTCCGCCGCGAGCGTCCACAGAAAGGCCGCTACCGCCAGTTCTGGCAGATAGGCGCTGAAGTCATCGGCCCGCCCAGCGCTGGCTCCGAGTCGCCCCTGCGCGATGCCGAAGTCCTCGAAATGCTCGCCACGCTTCTCAACGATCTCGGCATCACCGGATGGCAGCTTGAGATCAACTCCGTCGGCTCTGCATCCGACCGCCCGCGTTACCTCGCCGCCCTGCGCGAAGCCCTCGCTCCGGTCAAACACAAAATGTGCGAGGACAATCAGCGCCGCGCCGAAACCAATCCCCTCCGCGTCCTCGACTCCAAAGACCCGCAGGACCAGGAAATCATCGAGTCGTTGCCGAAGATCGCCGACTACCTCGACGAAGACTCTAGGGCTCACTTCGCCGCCGTCCTCGCCGCGCTCGATGCCTGCGGCGTGCCCTATCACGTCAATCCTCGCCTCGTACGCGGACTCGACTACTACACACGCACCGCCTTCGAATTCACCCACGGCGGGCTCGGCGCGCAGAACGCCCTGCTCGGCGGCGGACGCTATGACGGCCTTTCCGAAGCCATCGGCGGCCCTAAAGCCCCCGGCATCGGCTTCGCCATCGGCCTCGACCGCCTCATCCTCACTCTTCAGGCGCAGCAGGAACAGCAGACGACCACAATCGCCGACGCCCTCGCCCAC
>JASHUR010000070.1 GCA_030039895.1 Acidobacteriaceae bacterium
TGAACTGGAAGGACATGCTGTCACTGGATGGGCGGACGGGACAGGTAGATGATTTTCAGCTTACGATTCCGTCGCAGGCGCGGTATGTGCGCGTGCTGATGACTCGTCCGGCGGGGCCGAACGGGTACATGCTGAGCGAGATTGAGGTTTACGGGCGGGGAGGGCCGGTGGCGCAACCGCATGCTCCTGTTATGGAGCAGGAGGATGGACGCCTGAACCTTGCCGGGGGCAACTGGAGGCTGCAGCGCGACAGCCTTGTGCAGGATGGCGGCGAGGCACTCTCAAAGAGCGGGTATGCCGATGGGAACTGGGTGGTGGCGACGGTTCCGGGAACGGTGCTGACGTCGTACTTCAACGCGGGAGCAGTTCCCGATCCCAACTTTGGACAGAACCAGCTGTATATCTCCGACTCGTATTTTTACGCAGACTTCTGGTACCGGCGGGAGTTTGCGAGTCCGGCGCTGGACAAGGACGATGTGGCGTGGCTGAACTTTGACGGCATTAACTGGAAGGCCGATGTTTACCTGAACGGCGAGAAGCTGGGGCGCATTGAGGGCGGATTTATGCGCGGACGCTTTGACGTAACCGACAAGCTGCTGCAGGGCAAGACGAATGCGCTTGCGGTCCGCATTGAAAAGAATGCAACGCCGGGAAGCTGCAAGCAGAAGACCTACCAGAGCACGGGCCGGAACGGCGGGGCGCTCGGCGCGGACAATCCGACCTATCATGCGTCGATTGGATGGGACTGGATTCCGACGATTCGTGGGCGGAACACGGGCATTTGGGGGGATGTATTCCTGACTGTGACAGGGCCGGTGACGGTAGAGAATCCGTTTGTAACCACGACCCTTCCCTTGCCTAACACATCGAGCGCGGATGTGAATATCGCTGTTGACCTGGTGAATCATCAACCGAAGAGCGTATCGGGCGTGTTGCGCGGGCGGTTTGGCAACGCGACGTTTGAGCAGAAGGTGAAGTTGGATGGCGGAGCGACGCAGACGATAACACTGGATTCGTCAACGCATCCGGGGCTGCACCTTGATAACCCGCAGCTTTGGTGGCCGGCTGGCTATGGCGAGCCATATCTGTATGACGTGGAGCTTTGGTTTGAGGGGAACGGCCGCAAGACGACGGACAAGAAGGCGTTCAAGGCCGGCGTGCGGCAGATGGCCTACAGCGAAGACGGCGGCGAGCTGCGGATCTGGGTGAACGGCCGCCGGTTGATTGCGAAGGGCGGCAACTGGGGCTTCAGCGAGTCGATGCTGCGGTACCGGGCGCGCGAGTATGACGTGGCGGCGCGCTACCACCGCGAGATGAACTTTACGATGGTCCGTAACTGGGTGGGCCAGGTGGGTGATGAAGCCTTTTATGAGGCCTGCGACCGGCAGGGGATCATGGTGTGGCAGGACTTCTGGCTGGCGAATCCGTGGGACGGGCCGGTTCCGAATGACGATGCGATGTTCATGAAGAATGCGCGCGACTTGCTGCTGCGGATTCGGAACCATGCTTCGATCGGACTGTATTGCGGGAGGAACGAGGGGTATCCTCCGGCGGCGCTGCAGACGGGACTGATACAGGCAATCAAGGAGCTGCATCCGCAGATCCAATACATCGGCAGCTCGGCGGACGATGTAGTGAGCGGGCATGGGCCGTACATGGCGCTGCCGCCGGAGTCTTACTTCCGCAGGCCGGACCCGAAGCTGCACAGCGAGATGGGCATGCCGAATATTCCGCCGTTTGAGAGCCTACAGTTGATGATGCCGGAGAAGGCGATGTGGCCGCAGGGTCTGGACTGGGGTCTGCATGACTTTACTCTGCAAGGCGCGCAGGGTGGGACGTCGTTCCTGTCAATGATTGCGAACAACTACGGCGGCGCGAACGATGCCGAGGAGTGGGTGACACTGGCGCAGTTTGTGAATTACCAGGGATACCAGGCCATGTTCGAGGCGCAGAGCAAGTACCGGATGGGTCTGCTGCTGTGGATGAGCCATCCGTGCTGGCCGTCGTTTGTGTGGCAGACGTATGACTACTACTTTGAGCCGACGGCGGCGTATTACGGGTGCAAGAACGCGTGCGAGCCGCTGCACATCCAGTGGAACCGGTATACGGATGCGATTGAAGTGGTGAACTACAGCGGCGGCAACCAGACGGGGCTGACGGCCGGAGCGGAGATTCTGAATATGGACGGCAGCCCGATGTGGACGAACACGTCGACGCTGGACAGCAAGGAAGACTCGACGACGCCGTGCTTCAAGTTGCAGTTTCCGGCGGGGCTGAGCGATGTGCACTTTCTGCGGTTGAAGCTGGCGCAGGGCGGGAACACGGTTTCGAGGAACCTGTACATGCGCAGCAAGAACGCGAATGACTTCCGCGCGATCCGCGAGCTGGCCCAGGCGCAGATTGCGGCCTCTACGAGCATTGACCACGAGGGCAACGTGTGGCGGCTGACGACGAAGGTAAAAAATACGTCGAGTTTTCCGGCGCTGCAGTTGAGGTTGAAGGCGGTGCGGGAGCGGTCAGGCGACCGGATTCTGCCGGCGATTTACAGCGACAACTACGTAACTCTGATGCCGGGCGAAGAGCGGACCATCACGACAGAGCTGAACAACATCGACACGCGCGGCGAGAAGCCGAAGATCGTAGTGGGCGGGTTTAACGCGGTGCAGATCTAACCACGAACGAGCGCACTTTCGCGGCTGGATTGAGGGGCGCTCGCAACTTACTCCGAAAAGAGCATGGGCTGGGCGAGGACGTCGCTGCCGGGATCGTGCGTGTCTCGGAAGTTGCTGAGGCCGACGCCGACGAGGCGGTAGCGCTGCTGAGGACCCAGATCGACACGATCGCAGAGCGAGAGGGCGATGGCGGTCAGCTCATCGCATGACGCGGGTGGAACGGCCGGAGTGTGACTGCGGGTAAGGGTGTTGAATTCTTTGGTCTTGAGCTTGAGTACCACGGTGCGGGCGACGCGAGACTCCTTGCGCGAGGCATTCCAGACTTTTTCGGCGAGGCGGCGGATCATGGGCTCGGTCCCGTCGAGCGGGAGGTCGCGCTCAAAGGTGTCTTCCGCGGAGATGGATTTGGTGGGACGGTCGGAGACGACGGGGTTGTCGTCGATGCCACGGGCGAGCTGGTAGAGGCGACGGCCGTAGCGGCCGAAGCGGTCTTCGAGGATGGCGAGAGCGAGACTGCGGAGGTCGCCGACGGTGCGAACGCTCAACTCGGCGAGGTGCTTTTCCGTGACTTTGCCGACGCCGGGGATACGACCTACAGGGAGCGGCGTGAGGAAGGCTTCGACTTCTTCCGGCTGGATGACGAAGAGACCGTTGGGCTTGCGCCAGTCGGAAGCGATTTTTGCTAGGAATTTGTTGGGAGCGACGCCGGCGGAGGCGGTGAGTTGAAGCTCGTTGCGGATTTGCTGCCGGATGGCGCTTGCCACACGGGTTGCGGTGGGCAGACCGGTTTTGTTTTCGGTGACGTCAAGATAGGCCTCGTCGAGTGACAGCGGCTCGATGAGGTCGGTGTGACGGGCGAGTATTTCGCGGACGCTGCGGGAGACGGCCCGGTAACGGGGAAAATCGGGCGGAATAAAGACCGCCTGGGGGCAGACACGCTCGGCGCGAAGGGCCGGCATGGCGGAGCGGACACCGAAGGCGCGGGCCTCATAGGAGGCGGCGCAAACGACGGAACGATTGCCTTTCCAGGCCACGACGACAGGGCGTCCGCGCAACTGCGGGTCGTCACGCTGCTCTACAGAGGCATAAAATGCGTCCATATCTATATGGACAATTTTGCGGACGCTCATCCGCAATATGGTATTCCCGTTGTGGTACGCGGCACACTGCTGTGACGAGGGATACAGGAAATCGGTTTAGTTTCTGGTAGAGATATGCGAGGATGTTTTTGTTGCAGAATCTGGCGGTTACGGACGCGAGATTCGGGATTGACTTCCTGATGATTTCTGCTGTGAACCTGTTCATTACAGGCACGAATCCCTGGCCACCGATTGTGGCGCTGCTGGTGGGGGCGCTGGCATTCGGGCTGGCCCCCCTGGCGCTGGCCTGGCTGTGGGCGGTGAAGTATTCTCCCGCCAAGCCCGGCAAAGAAAAGAATTCAATTTATGAATGCGGACTGGAGTCGCCTGGGGATGCCTGGATCCAGTTCAAGGCGTCCTATTATCTGTACGCAATCATTTTTCTGATTTTTGACGTTGAGGCGGTGTTTCTGCTGCCGTTTGCCGTGGCCTATGCGGGATTACCGGCCGGGGCCTGCGTGGCAATGCTGGTGTTTCTGCTGCTGCTGGTGGAAGGGCTGATGTGGGCCTGCCAGAAAGGCGTGTTGCAGTGGAGCTAGCGACGCAAAGAAATGGATGGTGCGATGGAACAGAGTGAAAAATCCGTGCAGGAGCTGAAGGCCGAACTGAGCAAGCATGGGGTTTTTACGACGACCTTCGAGGAGATCTACAACTGGGGCCGGAAAAACTCCGTATGGCCGCTGACCTTTGGTCTGGCGTGCTGCGCGATCGAGATGATTGCAACGACGATGGCGCGGTATGACCTGGCGCGGTTTGGGGCGGAGGTGTTCCGTGCGTCTCCGCGGCAGGCAGACCTGATTATTGTGTCGGGGACGGTGACGAAGAAGATGGCTCCGATGGTGGTTCGGCTGTACAACCAGATGCCGGAGCCGAAGTATGTGATTTCAATGGGCGCGTGCGCAATTTCCGGCGGGCCGTTTCGGGACGGTTACAACGTGCTGAAGGGGATCGACCGGTATATCCCGGTGGATGTGCACATACCGGGGTGTCCGCCACGGCCTGAGGCGTTGCTTGATGCGTTTATGACGCTGCAGAAGAAGATCAGCGAGCAGCAACTGACGGGCGAGGCAAGACCGCGGCACCTGAAAGAGGATTTGCCGAGCGAATTTACGGTGCCGAAGTACGGCGAGCACGGGTTGGAGCCGCCAGTGAATGAAGAGGTCTGGAATCCGCTGAAGGTACTTCAGTAAAGGGAATATGAGCGCAGAAACAATCAACACGGAGAAGGTGAAGGCGGCGATTGAGGCTGCCGTGCGAGGCTGCCGGGTTGAGATTCTGCCAAACGGCAGCCCATCGGGGCAACACTCTCTGATTCTGGATAACGAGCATGCGGTAGAAGCGGCGCTGTTTTTACGCGATAACCCTGAGCTGCGGCTGGACTACTGCTCGGATGTGGCAGGCGTGGACTGGCTGGACAAGGAAGTCACGGAAAAGGTGAAGGTCTGGAAGCTCGTCGACGGCGCGGAGAAAGAAGTCGAGGAGACCAGGAAGTCAGTGACGCCGGGCTATCTGGAGGCGGTCTATCACCTGTTTTCAATGGAGAAGAAGCACGGGCCGGTGGTGCTGCGGCTGCGGACGCAGGACCGCGGCGAGGGTGCGCGGGTGCCGTCGCTTACACCGGTGTGGCGCAGCGCAGAGTTCCAGGAGCGTGAGGCGTTTGACCTCTACGGGATTGTGTTTGAAGGGCATCCGGACCTGCGGCGGATTTTGATGTGGGACGAACTGAAGGACCATCCGATGCGGAAAGACTATGTGGCTCCGCCGGATGAGGACGAGCCCGCAGGCGCCGTTGCGCAGGAGGGCGGGCGATGAGCGCGGTGGAGGAGCGGATTGTGGAGCTGACGGGCGACGTGGACAGCGGGCAGCTGCTCGAGGTTTCGATGGGGCCGCACCATCCGTCGACGCACGGCGTGTTCCGCATGAACGTGGAGCTGGAAGGCGAACGAGTGATGAAGCTGAAGCCGGTCTTCGGCTACCTGCACCGGAACCACGAAAAGATTGCTGAGAATGGAAGCTATCTGGCGGCGATGCCCTTCACAGACCGGCTGGACTACATGTGTTCGATGACGAACAACTGGGCATACGCTCTCTCCGTTGAGAAGCTCGCCGGGATCGCGGTGCCGGAACGCGCGGAGTACGTGCGGGTGATCGTAGCCGAGCTGACGCGCCTGCAGAACCATGTGTCGCTGATCGGATTTCTCATGCAGGACATGGGCGCGAGCGGGACTCCGCTGATGTATGCGTTCCGGGAGCGGGAAAAGATTCTGGATTTGTTCGAGCAGTTGAGCGGCACGCGCATGATGTGCAACTACATGCGGTTCGGCGGGGTCAGGGTGGATCCGACGCCGGAGTGGCTTGCCGAGGCAGAGGCGCTGGTGGGGCGGTTTCCGGCATTTCTGGATGAGTTTGAGCAACTGCTGAGGGAGAATGAAATCCTGATGAGCCGCACGCAGGGAGTGGGCGTGCTGCCGCGCGAGCTGGCAGTGAATGCGGGCGTTACCGGGCCGATGCTGCGGGCGAGTGGCGTGAATTACGACATTCGCAAGGTGGATGCGTACGGGATTTATGACCGGTTCCAGTTCCGTGTGCCGCTGGGCGAGCACGGCGACGTGTATGACCGGTACATGATACGGATGCTCGAAATGCGGGAGTCGGTGAAGATTCTTGAGCAGGCGCTCAGGGAGATTCCGGAGGGGCCGGCGATGGACCCGAAGGCGCGGCTGCGCGGGCTGCGGCCGAAAGCCGGCGAGGCGTATGGGAGGATTGAGTCGCCGAAGGGCGAGCTTGGCTTTTTTCTAATCAGCAACGGGACGCCGGAGCCATATAGATACAGGGTGCGGCCGCCGAGCATGATTAACCTTACGGTGCTGGAAGACATGTGTCTGGGACGGAGCGTGGCGGACATTGTGGTGACTTTGGGCAGCGTAGATATTATTTTGGGCGAAGTGGATCGCTAGGCGCCACGCAGCGGTGCAGATTTGGAGTTGATTTTGAGACGGAGAACGGAAATTCGGATTGCGAAGCACGATGGGCAGGTGAGCCATGCTGGGTGAGGGCATCGTCAAGGGACTGGCGGAGACCGCGCGGAACTTTTTCGGCAGCTATGCGGAGAAGGACAGACTGACGACGGTGCAGTTTCCGGAAGAACGGCTGCCGCAGGCCGAGGCAGCACGGGTGTTTCCTTTTCTGGTGTATGACACCGATGACATGGAGAAGGGGCTGCGCTGCGTGGCATGCAAGATCTGCGAAGTGGAGTGCCCTCCGAAGTGCATCACGATTGAGAAGAGCACAGAAAAGAAGCCGGATTTTACGGGCAAGCCGCAGTTCTTCCCGGAGAAGTTTGAGATTGACGTTTCAGTATGCATGAGCTGCCAGATCTGCGTGGAGGTTTGTCCCTTTGAAGCGATCAAGATGGACACGGCCTTTGAGCTGAGTACCGACGACCGCTTTGGCGGGCTGCACTGGCCGAAGGAACGGCTGGCCAAACCGAACGAGTACTACCACCAGATCCATCCCATGGAAGCGGCCGCTGTGGATGAGCAGCTCGCGGAGAAGAAAGCCAAGGCCGAGGAGAAGCACGTTCCGGCGGCAGCGCAGGCGGAAGGCGCGGCTGCACGATGACGCAAGGCCTGGACCAGATTTTCGTGACACTCAAGCACTGGGCGGTGGTCCATTCTCCGGCGGCGGTACAGCCGGCGGTATCGGTGCTGATCTCTGTCGTTTCCCTTCTGATTGTTTTCCCCACCCTGTTTGCCGTGACGACGATCCTGGAGCGCAAGGGGCTGGCGCGCATCCAGAACCGGTACGGCCCGAACCGGGTGGGGCCGTTCGGATGGCTGCAACCGCTGGCGGACGCGGTGAAGTCGCTGACGAAAGAAGACATTGTTCCGCGCACGGCGGACAAGCTGGTGCATTTTGCCGCACCGGTGCTGCTGGTGGTGACGGTGTTCATGGAGTATGCCGTGCTGCCCGTGGGCCGGAACATGGTGATGGCCGATATGGACAGCGGCGTGCTGTTCTTCTTCGCAGTGGGCGCAGCGGCGGAAATGTCAGTGTTCATGGCGGGGTGGTCGAGCCGGAACAAGTACTCGCTGCTGGGAGCGATGCGCGCGGTTGCGCAGATGATCAGCTATGAGGCCCCGCTGGTCCTGTCGTCGGTGGCGGTGGCAATGGCGGCAGGGTCGCTTTCAACAGTGACGATTGTCGAGAAGCAGGCGGGGTACAGCGGGTTCTGGCCGCACTGGTATGTGCTGACGCCATGGGGGATGGCGGGATTTGTGCTGTTCATGATTGCGGCGACGGCGGAGACGAACCGGTCGCCGTTCGATTTGCCCGAGGGCGAGTCGGAGATTATTGCCGGGTACTTCACGGAATATTCCGGGTTCAAATTTGCGCTGTTCTTTCTGGGCGAGTATCTGGGGATGTTCGCGATCAGCGGGATGGGGATCACGCTGTTCCTGGGGGGATGGGCTGCGCCGTTTTCGTTCCTGATGTGGATCCCGTCGTGGATGTGGTTTTTTGGGAAGCTGCTGACGCTGATCGCGGTGTTTATCTGGGTGCGCGGGACCCTGCCGCGGCTGCGGATGGACCAACTGATGAACTTTGCGTGGAAGTTCATGCTGCCGATGACCCTGATGGTGATTTTTTCGGCGGGATTGTGGAAGTTCTTGCCTTCGGGCGTGCTGCGGTGGCTGATCTGTGCGGCCCCTATTGTGCTGCTTTATGTTGTGTTGGGCCGCGTGCTGCAGAGCGAACGCAAGATCGAGGACAGAGTGTACCGGTATGCCGAGTAAAAGGAGAGCGGCGTGGCCGCTGCGAGGCTGAAATGACG
>JASHUR010000071.1 GCA_030039895.1 Acidobacteriaceae bacterium
GTGGACGGCGCGACGATCCAGATCAATCCGAAGTGGGACGGAACAGCGAACTCGCCGCGGTACGCACAGGCGACGGGGCTGGCAGGAAGCGCAGGGCTGATTCCGCTGAATGACGATGAGCTGATGTATGTGCGAATGAATCCGCGCAGCTACACGCCGTTCGGGCTTGGGCCGCTGGAAGTTGCGTTTGAGACGGTCAATACGTTTCTAAGCGCGCATCGTTTTGCGGGAAAGCTGGCGAGTAATTCGGTTGTGCAGTATGCGCTATGGCTGAATGAAGCGACTCCGGCGCAGCAGGAGAGGTTGATTCGGTGGTGGCAGGACGAGATTGAGGGCACGGGGCGGGTTCCGCTGATCAGCACGGAGCGAAAGCCGGAGGTGCTGCGGTTTGCGCAGGGAACGGATGCAGATCTGCGGTTGAACTGGCAGCAGTTTCTGATCCGCATGGTGGCGAATGCGTTCGGGCTGCCTCCGCTGTTGCTGGGGCTGGAGCAGAGCGTGAACCGGGCGACGGCGACGGAGCTGATGGACGAGGCCTTCCACAGCGCGATTACGCCGTTGGCTAGGTTGCTGGCGGAGCATATCACTCGCGATCTTTTTGCGAAGCGGCTGGGGTGGCGCGAGTTTGAGTTTGTATTCAATGAGCTGGATGCGCGCGATGAGATGTCTGAGATTCAGATCCAGACAGCGCTGCTGGCCGCAGGTGTTCTGACGGTGAATGAAGTGCGTGCGATGCGCGGGCTGGCTCCGTTGCCGAACGGATCGACCCTGGCAAAGCCGACTCCGCAGATGGAAGAGGAGGTAATGAAGCCTGTATTGACGCAAGAGAACTAAAGACGAAGCAGAAATCGGGGGAAGCAGGAATGAGACTGGAAGCACTGGCAGTCGCGCTGCCGGAGGTAGCGGGACATCCAAACCGGGTGCCGTTTGAGGGCGTGCTTACGCGGGTGGATGAGCCGAGCAACCGGCCTCCATCGGGCGCACGCGGACACCGCGTGATTTTGACGCGGGCAGCGGCCCTGGCCGCGTTGCCATCGCTTATGGGCATGGCAGTGGACTACGCACAGGGTTGGGACGGCCATGACGCACGGAGGAAGTGCGGCATCATTACGCAGGCGGATGTAGAAGGAAGCTGTCTGCGGGTGAGCGGATACCTGTTCGGCAAGGACTTTCCTGAGGTTGAGGAGAGGATGCGCCGCTGCGCCGCAGGCACGATGGGAATGTCTTACGAGATTGCGGATGCTCATGTGGAAGACATGGGCGCTGAAATCTGGACGCTGACGCGGGCGACCTTTACGGGCGCGGCGATTCTGCTGCGCGAGAAGGCCGCATATCGAAATACATCTTTCCAATTAGCGGCGAGGCGCTGCCGAGAGACTGTCGCGGGGCGGGCGGGTTTGGCAGAGCGGGCCCGGCTGTTGGAGAGACGCAACACCTCTGAACCAGAGAAAGGAAGGCAAGCAAGATGGAAATAGAGAACAACGACACACTGAGCGCGAGCATTGAGAGATTGAATGCCGCGGCCAGCCTGTTGGAGCGCGCACTGATCCAACTGGAGCAGCGCGAAGCGGCAAGAGGCGATGTGCAGAAGATCGTGGCCGAGGTTGAGACCGGATATACAGAGCGGGAGCTCGAACTTGAGCGCAGGTTGGCGCAGGCCGAACAACAGATTGCCGAGCTGCGCGCGCAGGAGTCGAAGGCCGCTTCTGCCAGGAAGACGCTGCCTGCGGCAACTGCACAGCTTCTTGCGAAACAGGGTGTGACCTCTCTTGACTCAATTGAAGCCGGCGCGCTGGATGCTGCACTTACCGGTCTGAGCCTGGAGCAGCGCATTGCAGTGAAGTCGCAACTGCTGCGCGCGGGCATCCTGAGCTAAGGAACGCAAACGGAGATACCGGGTCCGCCGAGGCGGGCCTTTTCTTTTGGAGCAAGTTCATACGAGTCCCATGGGATGAACCCGCATGGGCTGAAGGGAAACATGAAGGCAAATTTCTACGACATTCATTCGGCAGCTGACTACATCGGGCCCGGCGCAATTGAAGTGCCGCTATATCAGACCGAGATCACGGACATCGTTCGCCGCAACAGTATTTTCGGGCAGCGTATCAAGCAGGTTCCGGCAACAGGTCATCCGTCGCGCTACTTTGAGGAAACGGCGATTCCGACTCCGGGGACGGCGGGGTTTGTCGATCCGCGCAATATCGTGGCTCCTGTGGTGTCTCCGACGCGAGTGGAGCGTAGCGTGCCGCTGAAGGCACTGGTCGCTCAGATGAACTACAACCTTTTCGATGTGGAACTGGGCACGCAGCAGAAGCAGTTCGCGTATCTGCAGGCGAAAGACCTGGTGGACACAGTGCAGGGCGTAATGCTAGCCCATGACCTGGCGTTGTGGAACGGCAATGACACTTCACTGAGCACTCCGACGACCGCGCAGTATTTTGGCGTGGCCGGGCAGATTGCCGCAGGCGGCAACACAACCACGATCGGCACTACGGCGAGCATTGTTGACGGGCTGAAGTCGACCATCGCACAGATGGTTGCGAGCACGAGCTTTGCGGTGCGGCCTACGGCCATCTATGCGAACCCGGTGCTGCTGGACCTGATTGACCGCGAGATGAAGACCGATTTCAACGTGGTCCTGGAGACGGTGGAAATTACCGCCGGGTTCCGAGTGAAATCGCTCTCGACGCAAGCCGGCAATCTGCCACTGATTCCGGACTGGTCGCTCGCCTACACCGGTACTCCGGGCTCTGGTTCAGCGGTGCTGCCCGCGTACATCGTGACGGAAGACCTGATCGAGTACCACTGGCTGAGCGATCCCAACCCGCGCATCTTCCAGCTTGGCGTACCGGGCTCTCTGGCTTCACAGTATGTGGTCGTGAAGTTTGGAGCGCCGGTTGTAAAGGGCGCGAACTACGCCCACTACCAGGTCCTGGTAGACCGCTAGAGCGAACGCAGTCTGACCGAGGTAGTGCGAAGGGCCGGCTCAAACCAGGGCCGGCCCTGACTTTTACGGCG
>JASHUR010000072.1 GCA_030039895.1 Acidobacteriaceae bacterium
CGGTGCATGCGGATGACGTCAAGGAACGGCTCGCGGTTGACGTAGAAGCCGGGGCAGGCGCCACCTTCGTGGTCGACGGATGCGGTGAGCGGCGTGGCGGAGGCAAGCGCCGGGCACTTCTCAGCAATGCGCGAGGACTGGAGGTAAGCCTCGCCGCACATGATGGCGGTGAGGGTGGCGGCGAAGTCGCGTCCGGCGTCAGAGTCGTAGGGCAGGCCGAAGGCCATGAGCAGCGCGCCGAGGTTGGCGTAGCCGAGGCCGAGCGGGCGATAGTCGTGCGAGTTGCGGGCGATGGACTCGGTGGGGTAGCCGGAGTTGTCGACGAGGATCTCCATGGCGGTGATCAGGACGTCGATGGCGGTGCGGTAGGCCTTGATGTCGAAGGACCCGGCGGGAGTGACGAACTTGAGCAGGTTGAAGCTGGCAAGGTTGCAGGCGGAGTTGTCGAGGAACATGTACTCCGAGCAGGGATTGGACGCGTTGATGCGGCCAGTGTTCTTGGAGGTGTGCCAGCGGTTGATGGTGGAGTCGTACTGCATGCCGGGATCGCCGCACTGCCAGGTGGCTTCGGCGATTTTGTGCATGAGGTCGCGGGCGCGGTAGGTCTTGACCGGCTTGCGGTCCTTGACGGTGTAGGTGGTGAAGTCACCATTGCGCTCGACGGCGTGCATAAAGGTGTCGGTTACGCGGACGGAGTTGTTGGCGTTCTGGAAGAAGATGCTGGAGTAGGCTTCGGAGTCGGGGCCGGAGGAGCCGTCGTATCCCTCGCGCATGAGGGCCCAGGCCTTGGCTTCCTCCTTCATCTTGCAGTCGACAAAGTCGATGATGTCGGGGTGGTCGACGTTGAGGATGACCATCTTGGCGGCGCGACGGGTTTTGCCGCCGGACTTGATGACGCCGGCGAAGGCGTCAAAGCCGCGCATGAAGCTGAGCGGGCCGGATGCGGTGCCGCCGCCGGAGAGCTGCTCCATGGAGCCGCGCAGGCTGGACAGGTTGGTTCCGGTGCCGGAGCCCCACTTGAAGAGCATGCCCTCGGTCTTGGCGAGAGTGAGGATGGAGTCGAGCGAGTCGTCGACGGCGTTGATGAAGCAGGCGGAGCACTGCGGATTGCGGTAGCCGGTGACGGAGAATTCGATGGCGCAGGTGTGCGGGTTCCAATGCCAGTTCTGGGCGTCGGACTCGGGCTCGAGGCGGTCGCAGCCAACGTTGAACCAGACGGGCGAGTTGAAGGCAGCCTTCTGGGTGAGGAGCAGGTGCGCGAGCTCGTCATGGAAGACGGCTGCGTCTTCGGGCGTGGCGAAGTAGCCGCCGGCGAGACCCCAGTCGCGGACGGTCTCTGCAACGCGGGCGACGAGCTGGCGGACTCCGGTCTCGCGCTCGGGCGTGCCGAGCGGGCCGTGCAGGTATTTGCTGGCGACGATGTTGGTCGCGGTCATGGACCAGTCGACGGGCACCTCGACATCCTTCTGCTCGAAGATGGTTTTGCCGGAGGCATCGCTGATGAGGGCCGTCCGGCGCTCCCACTGGACCTCGTCGTAGGGCGAGACATCGGGCTTCGAGAAGAAACGGTCAAAACGCAGCGCGCCAGCGCCGGTCTTGATGGTGGTGGAGGCTGTTGTGACGGATTTTCTAGTGGCCTCGGCCATGGGTGCTCCTCCTGCAAGAGCTTTCTTTAAGTTGGGATGCCCTACGTGGGGCAGGTTCCAGTCATACAAGGCGACGAAACGACCGTACCGGCCAAGTGAAACAAAACACAGAGGCCGGAAGGGATGGTCTGTTTGATGGTGTTGAGCCGTCTGACGCGGTGCAACTTGCCAATTTCCCTGGCCTGCGGCCAAAAATTTATGTGCCGCAGTTGGCAAGGTACCGCTGTTAATAGATCATGTCAAGAACTAACCACAATATCTTGTATTTTAGATGACAATAAGCAGAAAGATGATTCAAATTCAGGCATTTGCCTGTGGAGAAGTCCCGCGAGCCTCTGTTGGTACGGGTATGGGTACGGGCGTTCGGAGCAAGACGGAGGCAGCGGACCGATTCGGAAAGCCGATAGGGGAAATCCAGACCTGAGCTGACGGTACGCTTACAGGAGTGGGCAGACAAGGCGCATCCGCGGTGCAGAATGTGTGGATGGCTGTGGAAGTGGTGGAGATCAGGGGAATCTGCATGCGACGTTGGCCAAGGTAGTTTTGCGGAGTGGGAGAAACCGGCGCTGTTTTGAGTGATGGAGACACAGGGCCGTTGCGAACTTTTGTTCGCGGCGGCCCTTTTTATCTTATGGAGAAGCGGAATGGTCGCGTAGTCTGAAACGTGGGTATGCGCAAGGTTCTTTTCTTTATCAATCCATTACGAGTTGGGTCGGAACGCAGACGCGCAAGCGTGGATGAGTGTGCAGCACTGCTGCGCGAGGACGGGTGCACGGTTGAGATGCAGGACACGCTCTCAGCGTATTCTGCCGGCGACCAGGCGCGCGACGCGGTGGCGAGTGGGTTTGACACGATCTTTGCGTGCGGCGGCGACGGGACGCTCTTCCAGATACTGCAGGGAGTGGCGGGGTCAGAGACGGCGCTGGGAGTGATTCCGTTTGGGACGGGAAATGTGGTGGCGCAGAACCTGCGGCTGCCTCGCGATCCGGTGGCGGCACTGCGCCTGCAGAGAAACGGGAACAGCAAGGCCGTTACGATTCCGCTGGGCGAGGTGCGGTGCAGAACACTGCGCGATGCCGAGGGGCGCGACGAGAGACGCTGGTATTACACAATTGCCGCCGGGCTGGGAATGCATGCGGCGCTCATGGACCTGGGTCCGAATGGCGCGGGCAAGCGCGTGTGGGGGCGTGCGGCGTATTACGCAGACGGTTTGAAACTACTGGCAGGCCGCGCGGCGGAACCGTTTGACCTGGAGATTACGCGCACGGACGGCGGGACGCGGAAACTGCGAGCGTGTGAATTGCTGGCAGTGAGAGTGGCAGAGATCAACCGCTGGCGGCCGGGCGGGGATATGTGCTCGTCACGGTTACGAATGGCTGCGGTGCCGATGACCGGACGGCTGGGGCTGACACACGCAATGTTCCACGCTTTGTTCACGGGCATGAGCGCGAATGGGACGGGGCAGGGCCGCGTACTGCCGTATCCGCAATATGAGGACGCGACGCAGATAGTATGCAAGCCGGTGGCGGACTTCGATTATGCCGCCCCGTTGCTGGTACAGGCTGACGGCGAGGTGATCGGAGTGGGTCCGGCGACGATGAAAATTGCCAAGAAGACGGTGAAGCTGATCTGGCCGAAGAAGTGATCGATCGGGCAGCGGGCCGAGGCGGATTTCCGTAAAAAGCTTGCGATTAGAACGATTGAATAGTATGGTTGGGACGCTGGAAGCAGGAGGTCTGAATGCGTCGCTTTATCGTGCTGTTCACGTTGTTGTGTGTTGCTCCGGTGTGGGGCCAGCAGACATCAAACCTTTCTCCAAACTGGGAGGAGTTGACCGGGCCGGACTTCATCCAGGCCATTCATCAGGCGCAGGGCGTGTGCGTGCTGCCGTTCGGGATCATGGAAAAACATGGGGCGCATCTGCCGATCGGCACGGACCTGATTGATGTGCGGTACGCGGTGGAGCAAGCGGTAAAGAAGGAGTACGCGGTGGTGTTTCCGGCGTACTACTTCGGGCAGATTGCCGAAGCGCGGCAGCAGCCGGGCACGGTCGCGTATCCGAGGAAACTGCAACTGGAGCTTCTGCAGGCAACGACGGATGAGATGGGGCGCAACGGCTGCAAGAAGATCATTATTGTGAACGGGCACGGTGGGAACCTTAGTTTTCTGCCCTACTTTGCGCAGACGCAGCTGGACAAACCGCACGACTACATTGTGTATGTGTACTGGTGGTCGCATCCGATGCACGGAGGGCCGGCGATCACGGACAAGGTGGATGAGCACGCGGGACAGACCGAGACGTCGATGATGCTGATCTCGGCTCCGAACCTGGTGCATATGGATCGCGCAACTGCGGAGTCAGGCGCGGACCTGAACCGGGACCCCTTGCCAAAGGGGCTGTACACGGGCATCTGGTGGTATGCGCGGTTCCCGAATCATTATGCCGGCCAAGGCGCGCTGGCGAGCAAGGCCATGGGTGAGTGGCTGATGTCGCATTGGGTGGATGGAATTGTGAATGTGATTCGCGCGGTGAAGGCTGACCAGGAAGGCCTCAAGCTGCAGAACGAGTTCTACGAACAGTCAAAGCATCCGCTGGACACGAAGCAGTAAGGGCAGACGCTACCAGATGGTCTTGACCGGGTAGCGGCGGAAGTGTGCGTCGTCGGTGAGGATGACAAGGTCTTCTTCGATTGCCTGAGCGATGAGCAGGCGGTCGAAGGGGTCACGATGGTGGAGAGGAAGGGATTCAAGGCGGATGAAGTGTACTGTGCGGATTGGGAGGATTTGCGCACCATTACTGTGCAGCGCCTGGACAACGTCCTGAATAGACGCGCCGAGCGGGATCAGCTTTCCATTCGCCATCTTGATGGTGATTTCCCACAAAGAGACCATGCTGACGATGCGGGTATGCATTCTGTCAACCAACAGCTGCTTTGCAGTTCTTGACAGCCGGTCGGGCTCGACGGTTCCCCAAATAAGGGCATGTGAATCCATCAGCACATTCATGCTGACTTCTTGCGGCGTTTAGCAGGTTTCTCCGGAAACAGCGGACTGTTATAGAACAGGTCTTCAATTTCCTTGTTGGTTTCAGGCGAGTTGAAATCGTCGCTGATCCAGATCTTGCCTTTGAGCGCGCCAAGAAGCGTGCCCGACTTCTTGCTGGACGCGGGTACCAGCCGCACGGCGGGTTTGCCGTTGCGCGCAAGGATGACCTCTTCTCCGTTCTCAGCCTGTTCAATGAGCTCGGA
>JASHUR010000073.1 GCA_030039895.1 Acidobacteriaceae bacterium
ATGGTTCCCGGTTTTGCGGTCGACAGTACGCCACCTTTATCGAGATATACCGAGCGAACGGCCGCGTCGTTGGCCAGGCAGGAGATGACCACATCGGATGTCGACACGAGCGCGGAGAGAGAAGCGGCAATTGGAACACCAGTCCGTCTGATCTCCTGTGCGGGTCCGGGGCTGCGGTTCCAGGCCTGTACATTCCAGCCAGATTCATGAAGGCGCCGGGTGAGGCGGCTGCCCATCAGTCCAAGGCCGACAAATCCTATCCGGGCAGACTCTTTATTCAGTGATACAGCTGATTGACTCATCGATACTCCATTTCAGAACGACTGCCCTTGCTCAGGGTCTGCAGAGGGTACGCTCGCGAACAACCTATATATGTTTGATTCACGAAGAGGTGCTCTGGCTGCGCACCTTCTGCTACAAGCTGACGTCGTCTGAAAGGGCCTTAGCGAACCCCACAGTGATTCCAGCGCCCAGCTAGCACGAGCACCAGGCGCTTTGCGGATAACCTCTTTGCGTCACGCGCTCAGGATGACACGCTGCCGCGCGATGCTTTGTTCTCAACGGCGAGCAGATGATGTCCCAGGTTGTGCAGGAAATCGACCGCCGCAGACAAAGCGCGCAGGCTGTCCTGGTCCGTGAGCCGCCGCCACAGGCCGAACAACGTCACGGGCTTCTCCGGCTTCACGCTTGCCTGTGCAATTCCTTCGGGGATGGCCTCAAGAATTGATTGAAAGCGCTCCGGTTCAATGCTGCCGACAATGCGCCACAAATACAGCAGGTTCCTTATCGCACGAAGCCCCTCCGGCGTGCTCGCATCCCTGGCCAGCGTGCCCAGGATCTCATCCCGAGTACTCAGCACTCCGCGTGCAATGTCGAGCACGCCCTGATTATGCATCTCCTGTAGAAGCTCGAAGGCCGACAGAATGGCTTCGGCGTGATCGTCCGGAGCGCGCTCCAGCCGCTTGTGCAACTCCTCTCGCACATCGCGAGGGGCGACTTTCAAAGGTATTGCTTGTGCCATGACTGCCCCCTATCTCTTTTCCGCGGTCTGATGTATCTGAACCAATCCGTTGCCGGGCACCTGGTAATCGCTTCGCTTCCATTTGCGTTCCACTTCCACGCCCTGTTGCGGCGTGGGGTGGCCGAATCGAAAATTGATTCGCGGCAGCGGGCTCTCGCCACGCTCGCCGAGCACTTTGAGGCGAACGCTCGATTCCTTGTAAGCGGGCGTGTGCGTGACCGTATCGGTGTGGCTGCTGGTGAGGCGGTTCACCGGGCTCTCCACTGAGTTCATGGGCATGTACAGCTCGTTTCCACTCACACGATCGGTCACCAGCGCCCGCACACGCACCTGGCCGTAACGCGAGATGAGCTGCACCCATGATCCGCTCTGTATACCGCGCAACTCGGCGAGTTCGGGCGACACTTCCACAAATACGTCAGGTGTCTTTTGCCGGATCCCCTCCGTCCGGTAGGTGAGGTTGCCCTCGTGGAAATGCTCCAGCAGCCGGCCGTTGTTCAAATGCAAGTCGTACTGGGTATCCGGCTGGTCGGTAGGCTCGCTCCAGGCAACGGGGTACAGTCTTGCTTTTCCGTCGGGGAAAGAGAACTTCTGTGTATACAGCAGTGGCTGGCTTGTTCCGTCAGCCGCTACCGGCCATTGCAGAGAGTTGTACCCTTCCAACCGCTTATAACTCACCCCGGCAAACAGCGGAGCCAGAGAGGCGATCTCATCCATCACGTCGGACGGGTGTTCGTATTTCCAGTCCGCGCCCAGCGCATTCGCGACGTCCTGAATAATCATCCAGTCGGGCCGGCAGCCGTCGAGCGGTTCGAGGACCTTATAGAGCCGCTGAATGCGCCGCTCTGTATTGGTGAAGGTCCCATCTTTCTCCAGGCTGGGTGCGCCGGGCAAAACCACGTCCGCAAAGCGGCATGTATTGCTGAAGAAGATGTCCTGAACAACGAAAAAGTCGAGCTTCGAAAAAGCGTCATCGACGTAATTGGCGTTTGAGTCGACAATACTCATCTCCTCGCCGATTAAGTACATGGACTTGAGCTTGCCCTCGTAAATGGCATCGACCATCTGATGGTTATCGAAGCCGCGTTTTGGCGGGAGCTTTACCTTCCATGCGGCCTCGTGCCGGGCGCGAATCTCCGGGTCTGCAACTGACTGATATCCGGCATAGGAGTCCGGCATGGAGCCGTGATCGCTCGCGCCCTGCACATTGTTGTGCCCACGCAGAGGATACGCGCCGGTCCCGGGCCGCATATAGTTGCCGGTGATCAGCAGGAGGTTGGATATGGCTGTTGAACCGTCCGATCCGTCCACATGCTGCGTGATGCCCATCGCCCACAGAACGCATACCCTCTTTGCCGATGCGATCATTTTGGCAACGTTCGTAAGCATCTCAACGGAAAGCCCGGTGACCTTTGCGGCCGCCTCCATTGTGAAAGGCTCCAGGCTCTTGCGGAATTCATCCAGCCCATTCACCCACTTGTCAATGAATTCCCGATTTGCAAGGCCGTTGTCGAGTAGATAGCGGCTCACCGCGTTCAGCCAGAACAGATCCGAGCCCGGTTTGGGGTGCAGGAGAACATCTGCACGGCGGGCCATTTCGTGCTCGCGGATATCCGAGACGATGAGCTTCGCCCCTCTCAGTTTGTGTGAGCTCTTCACGCGCGTGGCAATGACCGGGTGGCTTTCCGCGGTGTTGCTGCCGATGATGATCACAAGATCGGCCTGCGCGATGTCTGAGATCGATCCGGAATCGCCTCCGTAGCCCACCGTGCGGAAGAGGCCCGTGGTGGCCGGAGCCTGGCAGTAGCGCGAGCAGTTGTCGACATTGTTGGTGCCGATCACGGCCCGTGCCAGCTTCTGCATCAGGAAGCTCTCTTCGTTCGTGCATTTGGACGACGAGATGAAAGCAAGGGAATCCGGCCCTGTGCTGGCTTTGATTTCTGAGAAGCGGCGGGCGATCAGCGCCAGAGCTTCCTCCC
>JASHUR010000074.1 GCA_030039895.1 Acidobacteriaceae bacterium
CTACGATCACGCTTACGCCGCCGCGGCCACCGATGTCGCCGCCATCGCTGCGGCAAGGGCAGACGAAGCCGCGGCCCAGCAAGCCGTTCAAGAAGCGCACAGCCGCCTTACCGAGGCTGAGGCGCGTTACGAAGATGCCGAAGCCGGGCCACAACGCGTTGACGCAACCCGCGCCAAAGCACTTTCGGCCATGGCGAATGTAAGCCAGAAGAGGGCCGCTCTCGAGCAAGCGCAGTTGAATATGGGATACACCCAAATATTCGCGCCTGTAACGGGAGAAGTTACAAAAAAGGTTGTCGTTGGATTGAATGTCGACCCGGGAGAGCAATTGCTCACGGTGGTTCCCCTGGATCAGGTGTGGATCACGGCGAATTTCAAAGAGACCCAGCTCAAACACATGCGCGTGGGCCAGAAAGCAGAGATTCACCTCGATGCGAACGGCCGCACGTATCACGGTCATGTGGACAGCATTGCGGGAGCGACGGGACCTCTCTTCAGCCTGCTGCCGCCTGAAAACGCGACCGGCAATTACGTAAAAATCGTTCAGCGGGTACCGGTGAAGATTGTTCTGGAGCCGGGCGAAAATCGCGACCACCAGCTTCGGCCGGGCATGAACGTCGAAGTGAAAGTGTATTTGCGATGAGCGCCACAGCGCTAACTCTTCCGGCGGAGCAGGCCGCCTGGCGCCCTAAGGTGAATCCCTGGGCGATTGCCGCCACCGTGTCGATGGCGGCGTTTATCGAAGTTCTGGACACGAGCGTTGCCAACGTTGCATTGCCTTACATCGCCGGGGGCCTGGGCGCCAGCTACGACGACAGCACCTGGGTCCTAACCTCGTACCTTGCTGCGAACGCGATCGTCCTACCGATCAGCGGATGGCTCGCGGAGTTGATCGGCCGCAAGCGGTATTTCATGATGTCGCTTGCCGTTTTCACGGCGAGTTCACTGCTTTGCGGGTTAGCGCCCAGCCTGCCGCTATTGCTGTTGTTTCGAGCTGCGCAGGGCATCGCCGGCGGCGGACTGCAACCGATGGCACAAGCCATTCTCAACGATACGTTTTCTCCGGAGCAGCGCGGCTCGGCATTTGCTGTCTATGGCATTACTGCGGTTCTTGCCCCGACCGTCGGTCCGATGCTGGGAGGCTGGATTACGGACAATTATTCCTGGCGCTGGATATTTTTCATCACGCTGCCCGTGGTCCTCCTCGCTCTTTATTTGACACATGCACTGGTCGAAGATCCGCCGTTCCTCCGCCGCTTAAAAAGGGGAGGCATCCGGGTAGATTACATTGGAATATCCATGTTGACGCTGGGAGTGGGCTCGCTGCAGATTCTTCTGGACAAAGGGCAGGAAGACGATTGGTTCGGCTCGCACTTCATCACGACCCTGGTGATAACGGCAACGGTTTGCCTTATCTCGCTGGTCATCTGGGAATGGTTCCGCAAAGAGCCGATCATCGATGTCCGCATGTTCAAGAGCTTCAACTTCGCGGCTGCGAACTTAATGATGTTCATGATGGGCTTTATGCTCTTCAGCACCCTGGTATTAATTCCGGAATTTCTGCAGACGCTGATGGGCTATACAGCCGAGCTCGCAGGTCTCGTCCTGTCCGGCGGTGGAGTTGTCTTGCTGGTGATGATGCCGATCGTCGGCCGGCTTACATCGAAAATTCAAGCCCGATGGCTGATTGCGACTGGATGGCTATGCCTTGCCATTGGGTTGTTCTATTGCGCGCACCAGATCGATTTGTTCGTCAGCTTCCGCTTTGCGATGTGGCTCCGAGTCGCACAGGTGATAGGAATCGGATTTCTATTTGTCCCCATCACGGCCGCGGGCTACATCGGAGTTCCTCCAGAGAAAGGCAATAGCGTTTCCGGCATGATCAATTTCATGCGTAATATCGGCGGCAGTATCGGAACTTCTGTAGTCACCACGATGATTGCCCGGCGAGCGCAATACCATCAACAGATCCTCGTTGACTACATCACTCCTGATTCTCCAGTGTATCGATCGGCACTCCATGCACTGAGCTCGAGAGTCGCGCACTCCGGGCTTCGGGCTACTGATGCTCACGATCAGGCCATTGCGAGGTTCTACAGGTTGGTGCATCAACAAGGCGGCGCGCTGTCCTATATGGATATCTTTTGGACCCTGGGCGCGATGTGCGCAATTATGTTCGTTCTCGCGTTCTTCCTGAAGAAGAATGATCCGGGAGCGGGCGGAGACGTTGCGGTGGGGTGAGGCAATCACAATGGTTCGAGCCATCACAATAGAGCGCGAGTTTGGCTGTGGAGCATCCGAAATTGCGAGTCAGGCCGCCAGCCGACTCGGGTGGAGTCTTTGGGACGAACGGTTGACACAGGAGATCGCACGTCTGACCGAGAGTACGCCCCAGGAGGTCGAGAAGAGAGAATGGCGAACCGATCCTGCTGTATACCGGGTCTTCAAAGATTTTCTTCGCGGGGCGTTTGAGGGAGGGCTGCCGCCCACCGACCGGCTGCACTTGCTGGACGCGCGCCGGATCGCAGCTGTTTCAGAAACCGCGGTCCAGACGGCCTTTTCCAATGGCCCGTCAGTGATTGTAGGCCGGGGCGCGCAGTATTTCCTGCGCAATCGCAAGGACGTCTTTCATGTGTTTCTCTATGCATCGCGCGATTATAAGATCGGCAGGCTGATCGCAAGCGGCCAATCTCAGGACAAGGCCATTGAACTGGTTGACACAACGGACCAGGCGCGCGCTGAGTTCGTCAGACAATATCTCAAGCTGAAGTGGCCCGAACCCCACCTGTATCATGCCATGTTCAACACCGAGATGGGGGAGTCTTGCACTGCAACCATGCTCATTGAGTGTGTCCAACAGTTCGAGCGCGATGCTGAGTGCTCTCAATGAGCGGAGCAACAGAGTTAGAAGCGATCAGTAAGGCGGCACGCTCCTATTTATTTTGATGGTTATCTCTTAGATGCGAAGCTCACCACCGACCTGCTCGTTTAACGCCCATGACGATACAAATGCCGCGACCTGTCGTTCGCATCTCAGTTATGTGCTGACGCAGCAGTTTCTGGTGTTACGGCTCACTCATGTTCGCCTCAATCGGATTTGACAGATTCCCCAGGCTGCGGATTCGACGCACCGCTTCTGCCTGCTTCATTCGAGGCAGTGCTATCGCCAACGCCAAACTCCTTGAATACGCGGGTGCGAGCGAGCCTTCTGCGGGCGCGAAGAAGCCGGGTCTTAAGAGCCGCCTCAGTGAGGTTCAGCGTGCATGCAGTCTCCTTGATGGAACGTTCGTGCGTGATCCGACTCAATACTGCCGTGCGAAGTTTCGGATCAAGCCTTTGAATTGTGGACAGCATGCAAACGCACCGCTGGTGCTGGTCAAGCCGTTGCTCGGGATTGGGAGTAGAGTCTCTGAATTCGAGGTGTGGTAGCTCATCTCCTCCGCGCTGACCTTCAAAGCAGACCTCCGGGCGCGAACGCTGTTTTCGGAGAATCATGAGTGCGGAGTTGATTGCGATGCGCGTCATCCACGAATAAACGCTCGACCGGCCTTCGAAATTACGAATGGCAACAAATGCGTGCAAGAACGTGTCCTGTAACGCATCTTCGGTGTCCTCGTGGTTCTTCGTGATTCCAAAGATTGTCCGGTAGAGTCTTC
>JASHUR010000075.1 GCA_030039895.1 Acidobacteriaceae bacterium
ATCGAAGACCGCCAGGCGGTTTCGCCGTCGGACGCGGTGATCAGCGTGAACCTGAAGGAGTACACGTCGCAGGTGCTGCGGACGCTGACTCCGAGGGAAGAGCGGGTGATCAAGATGCGGTTCGGACTGGAAGACGGCTCGGAGCACACGCTGGAAGAGGTTGGACAGAGCTTCCAGGTGACGCGCGAACGCATCCGACAGATCGAAGCGAAGGCTCTGAGGAAGCTACGGCATCCTTCGCGCTCGCGGAAGCTGAAGGCGTTTGTGGACACTGTGGTCGAGTGAGGGCCGGCCAACAGCTGACAGCCAATAGCCAATAGGGATTAGCCATTGGGGATTAGGCGAAAGCTGGTGGGGTAACTTGATTTAAAGGGGGTGAGAGGCTGCCAAAATGGCAGCCTCTTTTGCTTTGCGGTTGAGTTTGCTAGACGAACGCGATGGAGGCGGAGACGTCTCCGATACGGGTGTCGCTGCTGAACTCGGCGGCTTCGGCATTGCGACGGCGGAGCAGGCCGGCGTTGATGATGCCTCCGCAGTGGTCCCAGAGGTTGAACTGAGCGAGGGCCTGAGGGAAGCGGCCGGCGTTGATGTCGCGAAGCAGGGTGGAGTGCAGGAAGTTGGTGATGCCGACGTTGTAGGTGAAGTCAACGAGGGCATCGAACTGGGATTGCGTGAGCTTGATGGTGACGGCGTCGTTTACGCAATGGGCGGCGGCGCGGATATCGCTGAAGAGGAGCGCAACGGCCTGCTCCTGAGTGATGGTCTGGCCGGGGTGAACACCGGCAGTATGGCCGTAGCCGATGGTCCAGATTCCGTGCTGGTCCTGGTAGGCGGTGAGGACATCGCCTTCGAAGAGCTCGGTCAGAGCAAGCCCGTTTTTGCTGTAGCTGAGGTCGTTGACGCCCATTGGAGAGATTTTCCCCGAAGGCCAGGCGTTGCTGAACACGATAATGAGATTGGATGGCTAGTCAGACGTTACTTTGGGGTGGATAACGCGGAGGGCTGGGTCTGGTGATTTGCCTGAATTCCGCTAAGTGCATCCCACAGAATGGTGTGAGAAATATGCGAAGCGATTGGGGAATGAGCGCGGGGAAGATACTGATTCCTGCGGTTCTTTGTATTTGCTGCTGTGCGGCCCAGTGCCAGGACGCGCGCGAGATGGTTCGGCAGGATGTGAAGGTGGAACTGGAGGCGGATGCGGCAGACCACTCGAACTGGATTTTTCATGACGACGACCAGAAGCCAGGCAACGACGTTGTGCAGTGGGTGGCGCAGACCCATCAAGGCAACCTGAAACGGGTGATCGAACGAAACGGGCACAAGATTTCGAAAGAGCAGCAGCGGCAGAGCATCGAGGACTTTATCCATGACTCTGACGCGCAAGCGGAGCAGCGACAGGCGAACCAGAAAGACGCGCAACAGGCGGAGTCGTTGCTGAAGCTGCTGCCCAACGCGTTTTTGTGGACAGAGGTAAGCCATAACTACGACACGACGACGTTCCGCTTCAAGCCTGATCCGAATTTCAGCCCTCCGAGTTACGCATCGCGGGTGTTCGCGGCGATGGCCGGCGAGATGGTGGTCGACAACAAGCAGCACAGGATCGAGGAGTTCAAGGGGGAGATGATCCACGATGTGAACTTCTTGTGGGGGATTCTGGGCAGCGTGAAAAAGGGCGGATGGTTTGAGGTCGACCGGCAAGAGGTGGGTCCGGGGATCTGGGAGATTACTCAGACCCATATCCACATTCACGGGCACATTCTTTTCTTCAAGACGATTTCGCAGCAGGAGGACGATGTGGAGACGTCGTTCAGCCGGGAGCCGGGGGATGTGACTCTGGAGCAGGCGGCGGCAGCGGTGATGAAGAAGTGAGTGTCTGCCTGCGCAGGAGGTTGCGGCGTTCCAAGGCCTATAGGCGAGGGTTTATCTAGTCAGGCAGAGCCGTTTCCCGTATACTGGGAGATGTTGTAAGTAAGCCGTTTGAAGCAGGAAAATCATGCCTAAATTGAAGACACACCGGGGCGCTGCGAAGCGCTTCAAAAAGACTGGTACCGGCAAAATTCTGCGCGGACAGTCGAAGATGCGCCATATCCTGACGTCGAAGGAGACCAAGACCAAGCGGAAGCTGGCCCACAGCACGCTGGTTTCGGACGCCGACCACGCGAAGGTTGCGCGCATGATTCCCTACGCCTGATCTGTACCGCAGAGGTGCACGGGCCGGAAGGCCCCCGGTTGAATGACCGAGTGATCAGGGAGACCGAGCGAGTGAAGAGGTAAAAAGCGAAAGCTCCTGCCTCCAACCGCCTAACAGAAGTGAAAAAAGGAGAAAGAAGAAATGCCCCGCGTAAAACGTGGAACCAAACGTAATGACCGCCGCAAAAAAATTCTGAAACGCGCAAGCGGTTATTTCCTTACAAAATCGAAGCTGTACCAGGCAGCGCAGGAAGCCGTAGAGCGCGGCATGAAGTTTGCCTACACCGGCCGCAAGCAGAAGAAGCGGCAGTACCGCTCGCTGTGGATTGTGCGCATTAACGCCGCCTGCAAAATGAACGGCATCAGCTACTCGCTGTTCATCAGCGGTCTGAAGAAGGCCGGAGTGGAGCTGGACCGCAAGATTCTGGCGGACATTGCGGTGAATGACGCAGCCGGATTTACGGCGCTGGTAGCGCAAGCAAAGGCCGCGCAAGAGAAGACCGCAGCATAGGCAATTTCCAATTGAGAGACGGAGGGGCGCGATGATCGCGTCCCTTTTGTTTTGCGCGAGGTTTTATAGCGAGGCGAGGATGGCGTCGGCGATACGGGCGGCTTCGAGGGCGGTGCGGACATCGTGGACGCGCACGATATGTGCTCCGTTGAGGATGGCGGCAGTGGTGGCGGCCAGGGTGGCGTTGGCGCGCACGGCAATGGGCGCGTCAGTGCCGGAATGAAGGTCAGCGAGGGCGCGACCGAGGAAGGACTTGCGCGAGACTCCGGCGAGGATGGGCTGACCGAGCGAGTGAAGCTCATGCTGGCGGGCGAGCAGGGAGAAGTTTTCATTGAAGGATTTGCCGAAGCCGTAGCCGGGATCGAGGACGATTCGGGAGGAATCGACGCCGGCGTTGAGTGCCGTGTTCAGGCTTTGCTCGAGACCGGAGCTGACAAGGGGCAGGACTTCCTCTGGTTTGAGAGGGGGCAGTTCGCGCCACTCGTGAGAGCGGCCGCGAGTATGCATAAGGACGACGCCGCAATCGAGGCCGGCACACGTGAGGGCCATCTCGTGATCCCAGGTGAAGCCGCTGATGTCGTTCACGATTTCGGCACCGGATTCGATGGCGACCTGTGCGGTCGAGGCGTGCCAGGTATCAATGGACAAGACGGCGTTGGGGCGCGCCTCAAGGACGGATTCAATGACGGGCAGGACGCGCTCCTGTTCCTCGTCCGCGGTGATAGGAGCGTACTTGCCGGGTCGGGTGGATTCGCCGCCGATGTCGATGATATCCGCGCCTTCGTCGAGCAAATGGAGAGCATGGGCGGCAGCGATTTCAGGATTGAGGAAGAGGCCGCCGTCGGAGAACGAGTCGGGTGTTACGTTGATGACGCCCATGATGAGAGTGCGCGGGCCGAGGGGCAGGGAGCGGATGCGCAGCTTCCAGAGATATTCGTTGCGGCGCGCAAAGGGCATACGCAGATGATGCTACACTCCGCGCAGAGATGAAATCAGCGGTGTTGGGTTCATTTGCGCGCAGGGTCTTGCCGGTTGTTTTGCTGGGCACGCTATCGCTGCCAGCCGCACTCGGCGCAGCTGGGTTGGTGCGTCACCATAAGCGGCCAAAGCATCAGGGAAGGCCGAATCTGGCGGCGGAGATCGATGGGATTTTGCGGGAGCCAGATGTGGCGCGGGCGCACTGGGGGATCTCAGTGGTGACGATGGACGGCGCTCAGTTGTACGCATACAACGATGGCGAACTGTTTGAGCCGGCGTCAAACGCGAAGCTGACAACGATCGCGGCGGCTCTGGCTTTGCTGCCTGCGGGAGCGACATGGACAACCGATGCGGTGACGGCGGGGCAGATTGACGACAAAGGAGTGCTGCACGGGAACATCGATCTGTTGGGTGCGGGCGATCCGACGATGTCGGGGCGGAGCTATCCGTATGAAGGCCGGACGGAGAGGCCGAATCCGCCGCTGGGTGCACTGGAAAGCATGGCCGATCAGATTGCTGCGAAGGGAGTGCGAGTGGTTGATGGGGATATTGTCGGCAACGACTCGTGGTTTCCGTGGGAGCCCTATGGAGGAGGCTGGGCCTGGGACGATTTGCAATGGGACTACGGCGCGCCGGTGAGTGCGCTGACCGTGAATGACAACATTGTGTTTTTGAATATTGCCGGTGATGGGCAGCCGGAGTGGAATCCGGACACGCCGTATTACAAGATTGAGAACTCGCTGCAAGTATTGCCAGGGAGGGACGAAGCAAAGGCTGGCGTGGAGCTGGAGCCGGGATCGAAGATTGTGAGGCTGTTCGGCACGGTGAACGAGAACGGGCTGCATGTGGCGCTGGCAATCGAAGACCCGGCAGAGTATGCGGCGACGGCGTTACGGCAGATGCTACTGGCGCGCGGAATTACGGTAAGAGGCGAGGCGCTGGCGGAACATCGTTATTCGACGGATACGGAGGGCTTTCGCGCGGAGGTGGACCAGCCTCTGGTGCTGCGGCCACTGACGATAGGAACGATTGAGCCCCCGGCGAACGGCATGCGGGTGCTGGCGACGCATGTGTCTCCGTCATTTGAGCAGGACATTAAGGTGACGCTGAAGGTGAGCCAGAACCTGCATGCGGAACTGTATCTGCGGCTGCTGGGGCGGCTGGAGGGCGGCGACGGGTCAATTGCGCAGGGCGCGAGGGTGGTGCGGCAGTTCCTGATGCAGGCGGGGGTGGATCCGGATGATTTTGTGTTTTATGACGGGTCGGGGCTCTCTCCGCAGGACCTGATTACGCCGCGGGCGTTGACCCGGCTGCTGGTGTATGCGTCACAACAGGCGTGGGGCGAGGAGTTCCGTGACTGTTTACCGGTGGGCGGCGTGGACGGGACATTGGACGGACGGTTTTTGAAGCCGCCGTTGAAGGGGATAGTGTTTGCGAAGACGGGGACGCTGGGCGAGGTGAATTCGCTGAGCGGGTATGTGAAGGCAGCGAGCGGGCGCACGGTGGTGTTTTCAATTTTGTGCAACGATCACGGTCCGGGGGGTGAGGCCGCGCGGAATGCGATCGACAGAATTGTTGCGGACATTGCGGCGGCAAATTAAAGCTGGCTGGGTGGCGAGGGCTTTGCATGAAGAGGCCCGCCGGTCTGCATATCTGCCATTGAGCGCGTTATCATTAGGGTCAATCCTTTGATTTCTGCGCGCAAACTAGTTCCTGCCACGATGATATTGCTGCTTGTTGCAGGGTGCGGCCCTCCTTTGCCGCCCTCGAAGCCGCTCAGTGAGCTGAATGCGCAGGAGATGCGCGGGTATCACGTCTACCAGGCAGAGTGTGCGCGGTGCCATTATGCGAACAATGTGCATTCGCTGCATGGGCCGGGTCTGCAAGGGCTGTTCAAGCTGAAGTATCTACCGAGCGGGGCTCCGGCGAATGATGATCGTGTGACGGATGTGATTATGAACGGGCATGGCGTGATGCCAGCCTTTGGCAATAAGATTGACCAACAGCAACTGAATGATTTGATGGCGTACCTGCACACGCTATGACAGAGATGCAAACTGAAAAGCCGAACTCCAGGCCAGGGACAAAGCCGGGCGGACCGGGAGGGCTGTTGCCGGGGATGGCGGTGATCAGTTTGTGGATGCTGGCGCAGTGCGGGCTGGGGCTGGTTGGGGTGATCTTCCACAAGTTGCCGGTCGGGGCCATGGTGCTTTGCCTGATGTTTGCTGTGGCCGCGAACGGTCTGCTGAAGCTGAAGCGCTGGGGTTGGGCGCTGACGCTGGGCGCAGCGTTTTTTTCCATGTGCTATGCCGCATTTGTGCTGTTCCGGTTTCACCAGCTTCCGATGGTGGTGATGTTGCTGGTGAACCTGGTGTTTTTCCTTTATTTGATTCGGCCCGAAGTGATCGAGCGAGTGAAATAGAAAGGCCGGACGACGCCGGAACTTTCAGGAAGCAGCCGGAAGGTATGCTTCCGGATTGTCCCCGATTTGTATTTGAGGACGGAGAGCGGCTTCGTATTGAACTGTGATGATTCGGGCGACGTACAGTTGTTGAGGGCAGTATGGTGGGCTAACAACAAGTTCAACTTATAACAATGCTGTTGTGCAAGACTCCGAGTAGCCAGAATGAAACGAAGACCTCATCCGAATCTGCTTCGCGCGCTGCTGGGAGTATTTGTTCTGGCGAGCCTGTCGTTCTGGCTTGCCGGGGTGCTGGACAACTGGGAGATGGAGCGGCATGCGGAGAGGCATGTGGCGGCTCCGCTCAAGTACAACGACGATACCTGTGTTGTGACCTCAGTGCAGCCTGAGGCGCGGAAGGCCGGGATTGTTCCGGGGGTGCGGATCACCGGGCTGAACGGCGCGCCTTATACAGGCGATGCACAGGTAGCCGTGATTCTGTATACGGCGCAGCCAGGCGACACGGTAGATGTGGAGTTTGTGCGTCCGGACGGCAGCAAGGGCACAGCGACGATCACCTTGGCTCCGCATGCAAAGCCGTATGCGGGAATTGCAGAGTGGGTGGCGCTGCTGCGTGACGGAGTTGTTGTCGCACTGATGCCGCTGGTGTGTCTGCTGATCGGCTACTGGGTGGTGCTGGCGAAGCCCACGGACCGGAATGCATGGCTGCTGCTGATCCTGCTGACGTTTCCGAGCGTGCTTTGGATTAACCCGGGGATGGCGACGGGAGCGGGGCTGGCGCTTCGATTGTTCTGGTACGACACGCTGCAATTGCTGGCTTCTCCGGCGCTGCTGCTGTTCGGAATTTATTTCCCGGAACAGTCGCGTATCGACAATAAGGCACCGTGGATCAAATGGCTGGTGCTGGCGCCATATGCCCTGTTTGCAGGCCTGTTGTACCCGTATCTGTACAAGGAGTATTTTGCCGGGCCGGCGGGACTGAAGTGGGCAACGGTGATTACCGATGCGGGCAATGTCCTGAATGTGCTGAACCTGGTTTGCATCGCGCTGTATCTGGTATTCACGCTGGACAAGCTGCGATCGGCATCGACGGCGGATGCGCGGCGCAGGCTGCGGGTGCTGACGGCGGGGACGGCAATTGGGGTGGGCGCGCTGCTTCTGGTGTTTGTTGCGGGACGGCATTTCGGACTGAAGTTCGATTCGGTCAGCGGCTTCTGGATCACGCTGGCGGGCGGTCTGGTATTTATGGTTGCGCCATTCACGCTGGCCTATGTGGTGCTGGTACAGCGGGCGATGGATGTGCGCATGATTGTGCGCGCCGGCACCCGGTACGTGATGGCGAAGGCCTTTCTGCTTGCAGTACAGACAGCGCTGGTGGGGGTAGCGATCTGGCTGCTGCTGTTTCCGGCACTGCACAACCGGCAGCCCGGAGAGTCTGCCCTGATTGAGGGGCTGGTCTTTCTTGCGCTGCTGGCTGTGCTGCGGACGGGGGTGCAGAAGCATGCGCAGGCATGGCTGGACAGAAAGTTTTTCCGTGAGGCATATAACGCAGAGGTTGTGCTGAACGAGCTGGCGGATGAGGTGAGGCAATTTACGGAGACCGCCCCACTGCTGGACACGGTTGCGCGCAAGGTCGCGGAGACGCTGCATGTGGACCAGATTGCGGTATTGCTGCGCAGGAGCGAGGTGTTTCATCTGGAGCGGGCGATTGGAGTTCCGGTGGATGCGGCGCTGGCGCTGCCGGCGGACGCCTCGGCAGTACGGTATCTGGCGATGACGAATGAACCGGCGCGGTTGTACAGGGATGATCCGGACGCGTGGTACCTGATGGCGGGGCTGGGCGAGCGGCAGGTCCTGGACAAGGTGAATGCGGAGTTGCTGCTGCCGCTGCGCGGGCGGAACCGGTTGATGGGAGTGATGGCGCTGGGGCCGAAGCGGTCGGAGGCGGCGTATACCCCGGCGGACCTGCACATGCTTCAGACACTGGCGACGCAGACGGGGCTGGCAATTGAGGTTGCGGAGCTAGCGCACTCGCTGGCAGCAGAGGCGGCACAGAGGGAGCGGGTGAATCGCGAGATTGAGATCGCGCGCGAGGTGCAGGAGAGGCTGTTCCCGCAGGAGATGCCGCAGATTGAGGGCGCGACGATTGCGGGGCATTGCCGTCCTGCACTGGGCGTAGGCGGAGACTATTACGATGTCTTTTTGCTGGAAGACGGACGGATTGGGCTGGCGATTGGCGATGTGAGCGGAAAGGGGATTGCAGCGGCGCTGCTGATGGCGAGCCTGCGGGCATCACTGCGTGGGGTGTCGCTGGATAATCCCCGTGACTTTGCAAAGCTAATGGACAAGGTGAACAGGCTTGTTTACGAGGCGTCTGCGTCTAACCGTTATGCGACGTTTTTCTTTGCGGCATATGACACGAAGACGCGGCGACTTGACTGCGTGAATGCCGGGCACAATCCACCGGTAGTTCTGCGGTGCGGCGAGGACGGAGTGACGGACACGCTGCGGCTGGAAGAAGGCGGCCCGGTGGTCGGGCTGCTTCCGTTTGCGCCGTATACCGAGCAATCCGTGACGCTGATGCCGGGAGACCTGTTGGTGCTTTTTACGGACGGCATAAGCGAAGCGATGACGCATGAAGACGAGGAATGGGGCGAGGAGCGGATGATTGAGTCAATGAAGAAATGCCAGGACACGACCGCTGACGCCGTGTTGAAGGACATGTTCCGAGATGTGGATGCATTTACCGCCGGGGCCCCACAACATGACGATATGACGCTACTGGTGCTAAAGCTGGAGGGGTGAGGGTGCAGAGGATTGCCGGGCTGCTGTTGAGCCTGTTGTTGTTGTGGCCGGGCATGTTGGGGTGTTCACCGGAGCCGGTGATTCAAAAGGTTGCTCCGAGGCCTGCGAATACGCTTATTAAGCTGCCGGATGGTTTTGTGGTGCATGCGGAGCTTGCAGTGACCAAGGCCGAGCGTGAATATGGATTGATGGACCGGACTTCGCTGCTGCAAGGGCGAGGAATGTTATTCGTTCACGACGGACCGGGGCGTTATCCATACTGGATGTACCACTGCAAGATCGGGCTGGACATCATCTGGATGAGTCCGGTGCATACGATTGTGGAGATGTCTGCGGACACGCCGCCGTGCAAGGGAAAGGCGAGGACGTGCCCGTCGTACGGCGGACGTGAGATTTCGCAGTACGTGCTGGAGCTTCCGGAAGGCTCGATCAACGAGCACCACCTGGCACTGGGGCAGGTGCTGGACTTTCACATAAACAATTGAGCGCAGAGAGAGTGAAGATGGCAGACGTTGAGATCGACGCGTTGAGCGATGAACTGAAAGAGGAGCTGAAGAACGACCTGAGGAGGTTCTGGAGCCGGCTTGTATATTTCCTGGGCATGATGGTGGGGCTGATTCCGCTGATCACTTTGCCGGCGCACCTTTTCGTCATCAGTGTCACGAATCCGGCGAGCGTGGCGCTGGCGAGGGTCACGAATGCGGCGACCGTGCTGCCTGCGAGCGCCGTGGCTTACTGGCACAGGAAGCTGGCCTCGTGGTGGTTGATGCTGGACGCGGCGGTGTGCATCTTTGCGGGAATACGGCATCCAGCCAAGGGTGCGGAAAACTGGGTGCTGCTTGGTCTGGCGGTAGGAATTCCTCTTTTTCTTGGCGGATTTGGGCTGATTACGGGTTGGATGGGCTGGCCTCCGCTGCTTGAGCGGAAGCAAAAGGCGGGCGTTCGGGGGCGGAACTGAGGCCGTTGGCCGACCTGTTGCTGGAGTTCCTGTGTCGCGTCCTGCGTCGCGATAGACTGAAAGGACATGATTCTTCCTTTTGTCCGCGAGCTGTTTGCGGACCTGGAGCATTCCCCCTCATTTGAACAGGCACGGAGGCATCTGGCCCTCGCGCGCGGGCGACGTCGTGTTTCAGGACTGACAACGACGGCACGGGCGCTGTATCTGCCGCTGTTTGCGCGAGCGGCGAATGTGCCGGTGATCGTTGTAGTCGCGGACAACAAAGCGGCTGACTCTCTGCAGGTCGCGCTTCGGGCGGGATGTGAGCTGACCGGGGCTGTGTCCGTGAACCGTGTGCTGAAGCTGCCAGCGCATGATGTGCTTCCATTTGAAAATATGTCTCCGCATGCGGAGATCCAGGAGGCGCGCGCGACGACGCTGTGGAAGATGGCATCGGGAGGCGCGTCGATTGTGATCGCCCCTGTAGAAGCGGCAGCGATGAAGCTGTTTCCGGCGGCGTTTTACAGCGGGCTGGCACAGGTGCTGCGACGCGGCGAGGAAGTGGATGTTGAGACGCTGCTGGCGCATCTGGCGAGCGTGGGCTACACGCCGATGGACATTGTGGAGATGCCGGGGCAGTACACGCGGCGCGGCGGGATTGTGGACGTGTATTCGCCGGAAGCGGACAGGCCGGTGCGGCTGGAGTTTTTCGGCGACGAGATTGAGACGATCCG
>JASHUR010000076.1 GCA_030039895.1 Acidobacteriaceae bacterium
CCGCTGGTGATTTCTAACGGTGAGTGGAAGGCATCGACGCGCGCTGCCACGGGTTGGGAAGGCGCGGATTTCGATGACAGTGCATGGGAGAACGCCGACAGCCTGGGCGGTGTTGAGAGCTCGATCGAGTTCTTCCAGTGGAACGCGGACGCCGGGATGTATGACTGGCCCGGCTACGACGGCATTTCGCCGTTTCTTGCGCAGTATCATCTGCGCGCGATGACGGTAAACAATGTGTACCCCGATGCGGGAAAGCTGAGCAACGTGGATTCGCTGACGCAGAGCGCTCCGGCTGCGGAGTTTCGCGTGGAGCTGCCGAGCAAGCGCGTGGACGCGTATCACGCGCCGCAGATTCTGCTCGACTTTGGCCGCGAGGTTGTGGGCAGGCTGGAGCTTCAGTCTGACTCGGATGATGCGGGCAGGGTCACGATTCAGTATGGTGAGTCGGAAGGCGAGGCTTTTAACGAGCCGTACCTTGGCGTGGATCCGCTCTACATCGCTCCGCATGCAACCGCGTATGGCCCGAAGAGCGCGTTCCGTTATGCGCTGATCCGTTTTACCGGTGGCAGGGATGTCCGGTACAAGGCAATTGAGCTGGCGGGTATTCAGTATCCGGTGAAGTACCAGGGCTACTTTGACTCATCTGATCCAATGTTGAACCAGCTGTGGACAGTGGGCGCATACACGGCGCACCTGTGCATGCAGGACGACATCTGGGATGCGCCGAAGCGCGACCGCGGACGCTGGATGGGGGATTTGGAAGTGAGCGGACGAACCATCGAAGATGCGTTCGGCGACCGCTTTCTGATGGACGACACGCTGGACCGGCTGCTTGGGCCTGCACCGGTGCGCGGAGATGTGAACGGCATCCCGGGCTACTCGGCCTTCTGGGTGATTGGCGAGACGCAGTACTACAAGCACACGGGATCGATGCAGCAGCTTGAATCCACGCACACGCGACTGGTGCAATTGCTGGACTACATGCGGAAGGAGCTGGACAGCCGGCAACTGTTTGCGGACAAAAACCATGCGTGGCCGTTTGTGGACTGGTCGCCGGAGTTGAACGGGCTTGATCCTGAAACGCTGCGCGCGACGCAGATGGAGTTTTACGCCGCGTTCCGTGACGGGGCGTATCTGCTGCGGCAGATGCACGACACGGCCAATGCGGATCGCTTTGAGAAACAGGCCGATGCGATGAAGGCAGCAGCGCAGCAGTATCTGCTGGATCCGTCGGGATCATTCGGCACGCGTTGGCAGACGAATGCCTATGCAGTGCTCTCGGGGGTGGCGAATCCGTCGCAATATGCGGCGATCTGGCAGAACTCGCTGTCGAGCGTTGGGCACATCAAGTACAACGCGCTGATCGTGACGCCGTACTACACCTACTACGTAGTGAGCGCGATGGCGAAGATGGGCCATCGCCAAGCGGCACTCAACTGGATTCGGCAGTACTGGGGCGGCATGCTGAATGAGGGCGCGACTTCGTTCTGGGAGGGATATGATCCCTCGTGGTACAAGGGCGATGACTTTCACGCGTCTCTGCAGGCAGACAACATGTCCGGCTATCGGGTGAGCCTGGCGCATGGCTGGTCGAGTGGCGTGACGCCGTGGCTGATGGAGCAGGTGCTGGGCATTCAGGCAATGGCGCCGGGCTTTTCGCAGGTGAACATTCGCCCCGATCTGATTGACCTGAAGTGGGCGAAGGGCGCGGAGCCTACGCCTCGCGGCTTGCTTGGTATAGCGATCAAGAAGGACGGGGGCGCGGGAATGGTCACCAGCATCGACCTGCCTGCGGGGACGGTAGCCAGCGTTTCCGTTCCGGTGACAACGGAGCATGCGCAGGTGCTGGTGAACGGGAAGCCGGAGACAGGAACGATGGCTGAGGGTGGACGGCGCGAGGTCGTGGTGCTGAAGGCAGCGGGGCACTATGAGATTGAAAGCCGCTAGTGGCAGGCGCGCACGATTTGAGCAGCAAAAATATAGAGGCGACCCGGTAATTAAGGGTGGGACCGGGGTTAATGCGTTGTTGCTCCACTTGAATTCAGCGCGTGGCTGAGCGATTGCATTGCCTTACCGAAGCTTTCCCAGTCGCCCTGTCTCATCGCCTTCTGCGCCGCTTCAAGCTGCCTGCGGGCTTCATCCAATTCCGGCGGGAGCTGTTGCGGCGTGACGGACGATGCGGTTGCCGTTATGTTCTGAGGCTGCTGGGGCCCGAACAGATCGGCGATTGCGCCGTCGAGCGTTGTATCCATTACAACCCTGTCGCCTGCAATCGCAATTACGCGCTTGAGCTGGGGGAAGTTGGTTCCTTCTGCTTTGAGATACAGAGGAACGATGTAGAGGAAAGAGTTCTCAATGGGAATGACGACGAGCTTGCCGCGAATGACCTGGGAACCTCTTTGATCCCAGAGCGTTAATTGCTGCGAGATGGTTGTGTTCTGGTCGATCATGGCCTCGATCTGGTTGGGGCCGTAGATCAGCTTGTCCTTGGGAAGCTCGTAGAAGATCATCTTTCCGTATTCGGGGAAGTCACAGCGCGCCGCAACCCAGGCGATCATGTTATCGCGGTTCTGCGGCGTGAAGGGGGTCATCAGCAGATATTCGAGACGCGTGCTGCCGGGCAGCTTCATGAGGATATAGTACGGGTCCATTGCCAGGGTGTTGCCGTTGTAGACCTCCTTGGGTGAAGCCCATAGATCTTCGCGGTTGTAGAAGACCTGGGGGTCGGTCATGTGAAAGGTCTTGTACTCGTGGGTCTGGATGCTGAAGAGGTCCTCAGGATAGCGGAGATGGCTTTTGAGGTCAGGGGAAAGCTGGCTGAGATCTTTGAAGACTCCGGGGAAGGCGCGGCGGTAAGCCGCGAGGATCGGGTCCTTGGGATCC
>JASHUR010000077.1 GCA_030039895.1 Acidobacteriaceae bacterium
AGTCTGCAAATCCAACGTCTCTCCCGAAAGCCAAAAGCCGTCAACGTCGCCTCCTGTCGCAGAAATGCAATGTGTGGATGGTTGGTCGCGCTTCACACCGCGCCACTATGTTCTTTATACGTCATGCTGATAAGCGGGCTCCGGTTAAAACTGTGTGAATTGGCACAGGAAGTGCGCAGGATCGCTCTTCGCATTCGGCACTGGCTGCGCTCACTTATCTCCCTCGCCGCGCCCGCCATTCCTCTGCCGTAATCTCCCATACTTCCGACAGCAGCCGTCCCGACACATAATCGCGCATCTCCGTCCCAACCATCCGCATGCCGGTCTTTTCCGAAATCCGCCGCGAGGCCGTATTTCCCGCAGCCTTGGGAGCGCGCAGCACATTGAATCCCAGGACATCGAACCAATAGTCGTTTACCTCCGCCACCGCTTCTGTCATCAAGCCGCGTCCTTGCCACGGAATCCCCAGCCAGAATCCACGATTGTTGTGCTCGTTCTTCACAAGGCCGATTGCTCCAATATGCTCCTGCGGAGATTCCTTCAAGCGCAGCGTCCAGTGCCAGCCTTCCCCGCGCTCCATAGCAGGCAGCGCCGAATCGCGATAATAAGTCAGCGCGCCGTCCGCCGGATACGGCCACGGAACAATCGCACCCAGAAATTTCACAATCTCCCAATGCGGAAAAAGCTCCTGCGTCCGCGCCGCATCCTCAATCTGCAGCGGCCGCAGCACAAGACGCTCCGTCTCAAGCACGTCGGTCATGTGGGAAGCTTAGCAAGAAGAATTGAAATCGTCGCAGGGTGCGATCGCATAGGCAAGAGATTCCATGCTTATGCATCGAATCATCTTTGCCGTGAGAAGATCTTTGACGACGGTGCTGCGTATCTGGCGCGTTGCATGATGACCGCTGAAAAAGCGGATCACTAGAACATGCGGAGGTCGCCTTCAGGGCGAGGTGCGTGAACAAGCAGGCCGAGCTCTCCGGCGACACGCTCAAGACGGGCGCGGACGCCCGATGATACGGGCAGCATGGGGAGGCGGTAGTATTCGCCGCACTTGCCCATCATGGACAGAACGGCCTTGACGGGGCCGGGACTGGTCTCCCAGAAGTTGGCTTCAATGAGCCGGAAGTATTTGCGGTTGATACGGCGCGCCGTGGACCAGTCATCGTTGAGAGCTGCGTGAACCATCTGAGCCATTTCAGTGGGAATTTCGTTGGACGTGACGGAGACGACTCCGGCGCCGCCAGCGCCGATGACGCCGAGAGCCAGGCTATCGTCGCCGGAATAGACGCGGAATGCAGGCGGAACCCTGGTGATGAGGCTGGTGATCTGAGTAAGATTCCCGGAAGATTCCTTGATGCCGAGAATGTTAGGGGAAGCTTCAATGAGACGGAGTACGGTGGCGGGTTCGAGATTGACGCTGGTGCGGCTGGGGATGTTGTAGAGCACAACAGGATGCGGCACGGCGCGGGCGATGGCCTTGAAGTGCTCGAAGAGACCTTCCTGCGTGGGCCGATTGTAGTAGGGATTGGCGGTGAGGATGGCGCTGATGCCGGGAACAGTTGCAGCAGTGCGGGCACGGTGGACGGCCTCGCGCGTAGAGTTGTGTGTGCAGCCGGCCCAGATGGGCACGCGTCCGGCGGCAGCCTCAGCAACGATGCGGAGGACGTGGAGCCATTCCTCATCGGTGAGGGTTGGCGTTTCAGCGGTAGTGCCGCAGGCGACCAGCCAATCTATGCCGTTGTCAACCTGCCATTGGGTGAGTGCGAAAAGTGCCTGTTCGTCAACGCTTCCATCGGAACGGAATGGGGTAATTAATGCAGTGCCGCAGCCTGAGGTCAATTCCATAACAAGATGAGTCTACAACGTCTGATCTTGTGCAGAATTTTCGCTCTGTGCGTGAGTCTTCTCAAAAGATTTTGCGTCGACAAGAAACCGGAACCAAAAAGTCTGCAGCACATAGAAGATAAAGCCCTCAGCCCCATCGAGAAAGCCAAGGCGTATGAAATAACGATAAAAAAAGAGGGCAAACGGCCGCACAAAGAGCGGGGTACGGTTGTACAAGCCGCGCAGATAGCGCTTCCGCTCAACGGGGTTCCCTACCAGACGGCCCCGAACCCGTCCCACACTTTGCGATGTGCTCAGCTCTTCGACTTCTGCGCTGGACCAGCGGTTATGGCGCGCCGTCCATTCCGTCAAAGACATCCGAAGATCATCGATCATGATGCCTTTGAGCTGTGCGGTGGGGCCTTGTGTGACGTAAAAATGCTGGTCGTAATGACGCGCTTCGCAGCGGCCTGCTCCAGACCTGAAGAGACGCATATGCCAAGTAGGACATAATCCGCCATGACGGATCGTCCTGCCAAGAAATGTCATTACGCGGGGCAGGAAAAAACCGTTAAACACGGGATCTTCAGGAAGAGATGCAATTTCCTGGCAAAGCTCTGGAGACACGCGCTCATCGGAGTCGAGATGCAATTGCCAGCGATATTTTACGGGTAGGGTGTCGATGGCCCAGTTGCGCTGAGCGCCGTAATTTTCAAAAGGGTGTTGCACTACGTTGACGTCAAAGCCGCGGACGATTTCGAGCGTGCGATCCGTACTGAATGAGTCGATGATATGAATATCATCAGACAGAGATGCCACTGACCGAATCGTGTCTGCTATGGATGACTCGGAGTTGAACGTCAGGATGACAATGGATGGCCTCAACCTAAAGACTCCGAAAGGAGATTGTTGCGTTAAGAATAGCCGTGCTTTAAGACCGTAAGACAAGATAAAGTCAACTTATTTTGCCTGCAATTTCGCTAAATTCCCAGACGCCGGATTTGCCGGCGATCCATTCAGCGGCGCGGACGGCCCCTTCGGCGAAGCCGCGGCGCGAAAAGGCTTCATGCTTCAGCTCAATGACATCGTTCTGTGAGCGTGCTTCGACGATGTGAATGCCCGAGGCGTCGCCTTCGCGCTTTGAAATGATTTCGACCTGGAGCGCGGGGTTGGCAGTCTGGATCACCTGCCTGATGGTGAGCGCCGTGCCGGAAGGCGCGTCCTTTTTGCTGACGTGATGCGTTTCGGTGATGCTGAACTTGTAATCCGGTGCAGCAAGAGCCAGCTCACGGGCGACACGAAGCATCGCCTGGACTCCGATCGAGAAGTTGGTTCCGTAGAGAAGGCCAGCGCCTTTGCGCTGCGCGAGGGTGCGCATGTCATTGAGGTGCGCGTACCATCCGGTGGTGCCGACAACGACGCGCGCTCCGTTGGCCAGGCAGGCGCGAAGGTTGGGAATGACGGCCTCGGGCGTGGTGAAGTCGATGACCACGTCAAAGCCGGCGAGAAAAGGTGCGTTGAGCGCGGAGGCGTTGCGGTTTTCCTCTTCGCCGAGCACTCGGACGCCGTGGCCGCGCTCGTGGGCGACCTGGGCGACGATGTTGCCGGTTTTTCCGCGGCCGAGAACGAGAAAGAGCATAGCTAGTTCGCGCCTTTCGCAGAAGCTGCTGTTGCAGGGGCAGTCTCAATATCGAAGATATCGGGGTCGGGATCGTTGAAGAAGGCGGCATGCAGGGAGCGGATTGCCTCTTCGGCTTCGTCCTCCTCGACCATGAAGCTCATGTTGATCTCCGATGCACCCTGAGAGATCATGCGCACGTTGACGTGACGGATGGCGTCGAAGACGCGGGCAGCGATGCCGTTCTGACCGCGGATATTTTCACCGACCATGCAGATGAGGGCCTTGCGGCCTTCGTATTTCACGTCCGCCAGCTTGCTGAGGTCGGCGGCGATCTCGGGCAGCTTCTCGTTCGAGTCGACGGTGAGCGAAACGGAAACCTCAGAGGTCGAGACCATGTCGACCGCGCACTTGTGGCGGTCGAAGACTTCGAATATGGCGCGCAGGTAGCCGTGCGACATGAGCATGCGACTGGCGACGACGTCAATGATAGTGAGGCGGCGCTTGAGCGCAATGGACTTGAAAGGGCTGCGGCAGTGCGGCGCGAGAGAGATGATACGCGTGCCTTCGTTTTCAGGATTACGCGAGTTTAGGACAAAGACAGGGATGTTCTTTTTCACCGCGGGCAGGATGGTGGCCGGATGGAGAACTTTTGCGCCGAAGTAGGCAAGCTCAGCAGCTTCCTCAAAGCTGATGGTCTTGACGCGCAGGGCCTCGGGAACGATGCGCGGGTCGGTGGTCATGATGCCGTTGACGTCGGTCCAGATCTCGATCGCCGCGGCGTCGATGCCGCCACCGACGAGCGCGGCAGTGAAGTCGGATCCGCCGCGACCGAGGGTGGTGGTGATGAGCTTGTCGGGCGCGGAGTCCATGGAGGAGCCGATGAAACCGCCCATGACGACGGTGCGGCCAGCGGAGGCGTGAGGCAGGACGTGCTCTTTCAGGCGTTGCTCGATGAGCGCATCCTGCGGAACGGCCTTGCCGTGTTGCGCATCCGTGACGATGGAGGCGCGGGAGTCGACGTGAACGGAGTCGAGGCCGGCATGACTGAAAGCATCGGCAATCATGCGGCTGGAAAGGCGCTCGCCCATGGAGACGACCATGTCGCTAATGCGCGGGGTAAGCTCGCCGACGGCGGAGAGGCCGCGCAGGATTTCATCGAGAAAACAGAATTCGCTTTCGAGCCACTGGGTGAGGGCGGGAATGGCCTCGGCCGAAACGAGCGCGGTGGCCGTCTCTACGTGGCGGCAGCGCATGCGGGCGGTGATGGCAAGCGCTCCGGCGCGGTCGCCGCGTCCGGCTGCCGCTGCGGCTGCGAGGAGCTGGTCCGTCACCTTGGCCATGGCGCTGACAACGACGATGGGCGTAAGACCCTTGTCGTGTCGGCCCTTGACGATGGAGGCGGTACGCCGGATGGCGGTGGCGTCTTCGACGGAGGTTCCGCCGAACTTCATGACGACGAGCTTGTTCATGCGGAAACGGCCGCCAAATTGTGTTTCGAGGGGTCGAGTTTACCGAGCGAGACGAGCAGCTCGGCATTGAGCAGGGCTGCTCCGGCTGCGCCGCGAATGGTGTTGTGCGAGAGCACTGTGAACTTCCAGTCGAGCAGCGAGCAGGGGCGCAGGCGTCCAACAGTGGCGGTCATGCCGTTGCCGCGCATCTTGTCAAGGCGGGGTTGGGGACGGTCATCGAGCGGGGTGAATTCGACCGGCTGCGCAGGAGCGGTGGGAAGGTCGCGTCCGGCGAGCGGAGTGAATTCGCGCCAGGCTGCGAGGAGTTCGTCGCGGGTGGCCTTGCGGGAGAGCTTGATGCTGACGCTCTCGGTGTGTCCGTCCTCGACGGCGACACGGTTGCAATGTGCAGTCATTTTCGCGTCGAGCGGACGGACGATTTTGCCGTCGCGGGAGCCGAGCAGGCGGAGGGTTTCGGCCTGCATCTTTTCTTCCTCATTCTTGATGTAGGGAACGACGTTCCCGAGGATGTCCATGGAGGCGACGCCGGGGTATCCGGCTCCGCTGACGGCCTGCATCGTGCTGACGAAGATGGAGTCGACGCCGAAGCGGTCGACGATGGGCTTGAGGGCGAGGACGAGGCCGATGGCGGAGCAGTTGGGATTGGTGACGATGTATCCGCCGGACTGCCTGCGCCACTCCTGGTTTTCGAGGATAGGCAGATGGTCGGCGTTGACCTCGGGGATGACGAGGGGCACATCCTGGTGCATGCGAAAGGCGCTGGAGTTGGAGATGACAGCGCAGCCGGCTGCGGCGAAGGCGGGCTCCATTTCGCGGGCGATGTCGGCGTCGAGCGCGGCGAAGATGACCTTGGGCGCGCCCTCGGAAACGGCGGGCGAGATGGTCATGTTGGCGATGCGCTCAGGGAGCGGTGTGTCGAGCTTCCAGCGGACGGCTTCGCCGTATTTCCTGCCGCTGGAGCGATCGCTGGCGGCGAGCCACGCCACCTCAAACCAGGGGTGGTTCTCAAGAAGCTGGATGAAGCGCTGACCGACCATTCCGGTCGCACCGAGGATGCCAATTTGTTGACGCATGTAGTTGTCTTTCGATCCGTCGTACAAAAATCCTGGGAAGCCGGGCGGGTGAGGGGCCGGGCGTTGTTCGGGCTGCCGGAAGCCGCTTCGCTTCACCTCTCCTGCTGTCCGCTGTGCTTCCAGTGTATCCGGTTCTTTCCATCGCATAAACACGGATGTGACCTCCAGGTGCGCGAGCGCCGGCCAGCGCGAGCGAATCTTGCGCTTCATCCGGAACATCCATCTAGTAGGGGGTAAGCGTTTTGTCGAAATATCTTCCACTCAGCGTTGTCCATTCTTCAGAGTTCGATCCCGGTACGGCCCAGACGCCGGGATCGTTGCGTCTGGCCGCAGTCGCGCAAAATCGAGGGATCGATACGGGCCTGTGGGGCGGAACATTCCTGGTCGAGCCGGGCGCCCGCACGGGAATTCACCATCACGGCAAGCAGGAGACGATCGTGTACGTGCTGGAGGGTTCGTCGCGGGTGCGATGGGGCGAGCATGGAGAGTCAGAGATCACGGTACATGCAGGAGACTTTCTGCATGTACCGGCCTGGACGCCGCACATGGAAATCAATCCTTCTGCCGATGAGCCGTTTCGCTGGATCGTGGTGCGCAGCACAGCGGAACCGATCGTGGTCAACCTTCCTGACGATTACTGGGGCTGAATGCAGCGAGGTCCCTCAGCCTTGCCGGATGTGGCCGCCTGTCTTGCGGGACTACTGCGTTGCAGGCATGGCGTAGGTGAAGTCTACGGTGGTGGTTTTGTGCGGTTCCACGGTGACAGTTGCGGTCTTCTCACCCAGCTGCTCGTGGTCGGCGACCA
>JASHUR010000078.1 GCA_030039895.1 Acidobacteriaceae bacterium
ATCCAGTGGATGCTGAACAATGCGTGGCCGTCGATGATCTGGCATTTGTACGACTATTACCTTGATCCGGACGCGGGCTACTACGCGGTGAAGAAGGCCTGCGAGCCGCTGCACATCCAGTATTCGTACAAGAGGCAGTCGATCCTGGTGGTGAACAGCACATATCGGCGGGCGAACGGGTTGCACGCCAGTATTGATGTGCACGGCATCAAGTGGAACGAGCTGTACAGTGCAACGACCGTGGTGAACGCCCCCGCGGACAGCTCGCAGCAGGTGTTCTCCCTGCCTGACAAACTCTTTAACGGCATGGAGCGGATTTTCCTGATCGATCTGAAGCTGACGGATGCGGCGGGTCATGTCGTGAGCCGGAACTTCTACTGGGTGCCCTACACGCTGACCACGTTTGACTGGCCGGACACGACCTACACGCATACGCCGGCGGAGCGGTATCCGGACATGACTGCGCTTGCGCATTTGCCGCCGGCCAGCGTGACAGCGCACGCCGAGATTGCCAACACGGCAAACGGACGGGAGATCAGGCTGCATCTTGAGAACAACTCGGATATGCTGGCCTTTCAGGTCCGCTTCGTGGTCCGGACACCATCGGGAGGGCTGATTGCGCCTGTGATGTGGTCGGATGACTGGATCGAGCTGACGCCTGGAGAGTCACGAACGCTGACCGCGATGCTGCCGCAGGATGCACCGAACGATGCGGTGGTGAAGCTGAGCGGCTGGAACATTGCGCCGGCTACGCTGACACCGGTTCCGGCAACGGGCGGCGGGGCGGCGCAGCAGTGAGGACGGCAAGGACATAGCGAAGAGACCGCAGCGAGATGCCAGAGACCTCTCAACAGGGTTCAGAAATCCGGCTAATCAAGGTCCTGACGCTCTGGGACCTGATCTTCTACGGAATGGTGCTGATCCAGCCGACGGCGCCGATTCCGCTGTTCGGCGTGGCCCAGAAGCTGTCCGACGGACATACGGTCACGACGATTCTGGTGGCCATGTTCGCCATGATGATCACGGCGGTGAGCTATGGCCGCATGGCGGCGGTGTATCCGGCGGCGGGTTCGGCCTACACGTATGTAGGCCGGACGATCAATCCACACCTGGGATTTTTGATCGGCTGGGCGATGCTGCTGGACTACATCCTGCAGCCGCTGATTAATGTGGTGTGGATCTCGGTGGCGCTGCACAGCCGGTATATCTCGGAGATTCCGTTTCCGATTATCGCGCTGGGCGTGACGATCTTCATCACGGCGCTGAACCTGATCGGCATTCGATCGTCGGCACGCGCAAACAAGCTGCTGCTGTTCGCGATGTGTATTGTGATCGCGGTGTTCTTTGTGCTGGGAGTGCATTTCCTGTTCCATCGCGGGAGGTGGTCGGCGCTGTTCTCGGTCGCGCCGTTCTATGATGCGGCGACGTTCAACGTACGGCGCATCTGGGGGGCGACGTCGTTTGCAGCACTGACGTACATCGGGTTCGACGGCATTACGACGTTGTCAGAGGACGTGGAGAATCCGCGGCGCAATGTGCTGCTGGCCACGGTGCTGGTGTGCTTTCTTACCGGGCTGCTGAGCGGCGCGGAGGTGTATCTGGGCCAGCGGATCTGGCCGAACTGGCACACGTTCCCGAACCTGGAGACGGCGTTCATGGACATATGCCACAGAGTGGGCGGCCCGATATTGTTTGAGGCGATGGGGGTCATCCTGATTCTGGCGGCGCTGGGCAGCGCGCTGACGGGCGGGCTGGGCGCGGCGCGGTTGCTGTTCGGCATGGGGCGCGACGGGGTCCTGCCGCGCGGGTTTTTCGCGCACCTGCACTCTGAGACGAACACGCCGACGTACAACATCCTGCTGATCGGCGCGGTTGCGTGGGTGGGCGCGGTAGGGCTGAACTATGTGGGCAGCGCATACGAGCATGCCGGCGAGCTGCTGAACTTCGGCGCGTTTTTGGCGTTTATGGGGGTGAATCTTTCCTCATTCTGGCACTTTGCCCTGCTGCGCAAGGCAGGCAGGCGGAGGGTGATGGCTGATATTGTGCTGCCGCTTACCGGCTTCGTGTTCTGCGCATCCATCTGGTGGAACCTGAATATTCTGGCGAAGACGGTGGGAGGAATCTGGTTTGTGATCGGGCTAGTGTGGCTGGCGACGACGACGAAGGGATTCCGCAAGGCGCCGAAGATGATTGACTTCAGCGAATCCTGAGCCGGATCTGTCTTATATCAATTCCAGGCGCCATTTATAGGAACAAGGGCAGCAGGCCCACGAGCGCCAGCGCTGCAAGCAGCGCCAGGCCCTGAATACCGGTGCGACGGTCTCCGATGCTGAAGGCATAGATGCCTTTAATGAGGTTATTGCTGGCGGCGGCGATGGCGATTGCGCCTCCGGCGACGGCAATAGGCGTGGCTGCAGCGGAGGACGCAGCGAGGCTGAGGATGAAGGGATCCACGTCGGTAACGCCCATGACTCCGGCGAGCGCGAAGAGTCCGGACTTGCCGAGATAAATGAGCGCGTAATGCGTGATGAAGAGCATGGCCACGAAGAGCGCGGCGAAAAGGAAGGCTGCACTCAACTCCAGTGGATTTTTAGGCTCCAGTGCGGGCTGGACGCCGGCGCCGTTGTGCTCGGGCAGGCGCGTCCAGAGCAAACCGCCGAGGATGGCGACGGCGGCGAGGATGAGGAACGCGAGTCCGAGGCGGTGCAGCAGCGGGTGGTTGAAGATAGCGAGCAGCGCGAGCAGGCGGAGATACATGACTCCAGAGGCGACCAGCATGCAGCCGGAGTAGAGATGGGGGCGGTCCTGTTCACGGCCGCGGCGGGCGAGCACGACGGTGGCGAGTGTTGAGGAGTAAGCTCCGCCAAGTATGGCGGCGAGCAGGATGCCACCGCGGCCCTTGGTCAGGACTTGCAGAAGATAGCTGCCGTAGGAGATGGCGCTGACGGCGACGACCACGAGCCAGGTTTTGAAGGGATTGAAGGCCATCGGGCCGAAGGTCCGGTTGGGCACAACGGGAAGGATGACGGCGGTGAGCAGCAGGAACTTGGTGATGGTCAGGATTTCCTGGCCGGGGACGCGTTTGGCCATGCTTTCAAGAGCTGTTTTGAGCTCGAGCAGCGCGAGACCGAGCACGGTGAGCGTGGTGGCGACCCAGTACTGCTCGCGCCAGACGAGCGCTCCGATGACGTAGATGAGCAGGGCAGAGAGCTCGGTGGTCATGCCGGCGGGCAATGAGCCTTCAAGCTTGTGGCGGTAGGACTGCCAAAGGAAGACGCCAACGACGGCGAGGCCGATGCCGGGCAGAACGAGATTGCCGCCGGAGACCAGGCAGAGCGCGTATCCGAGGAGGCCGAGCAGCGGAAAGCTGCGGACGCCGCCGAAGCGGTAGGGTTCGTTGGGGGCCTTCTGCTCCTCGCGCTGGAGGCCGACCAAAAAAGAAAGGAAGAGTACGAGGACGATCTGCGCGCCCTGCTTCGGGATGTACTGGATAAGGGTGTTGCCCATCGTGCTCAGGTACTGCTGGCGATTCTATCGCGTCTTTGAGGTTAAGGCCGAGGGAAGAATTCTTTATTAGCAGCTGTTCAGGGACTTCCCGCACGGAGCTGCGATTGCGTACGATGCAAGCACAGCGCAGCTGCGGGAGGAGCACATGGCCGGGGATGACCTGAAGGAAGATGCGCAAGAGGAACGGCGAGCCGACGCACGCGTTCCTCTGCCCGCGGGATATCGCCAGGGAATCATTACGGCGATTACGGTGCTGCTGGGCTTCTCTCTGGTGTTTCTGCGCTACTGGGGCTTTGAGCTGCCGGGGACGTGGACGCTTTCAGCGGAGCTTGCCGCGGGTCTTGCCGTGGTGTCCGTCCTGCTGCAGATGTTTGCCCTATGGAGGGCCCTGCAGGTCAAGGATGATGATGAAAGCGAGTATAAGGTCACGCTGCGCTGGTTTCTATCGTCCGTGCTGCTGCTGCTTGCGAGCCTGGCTGTGTCCGGGCTGTCGTATTTCCACATGACAAAGTTTTAGGGCTGTCCGTCCATGCAGACGCAACTGCTGCTGTTGAATTGCGCCATGGGTCGGCTCCTGTGCTGCCGGCAAATGGTGATTCTTGCAATGCCGAGCGGGCAAGGCACGACGAGGGTTCGGATTGTGTTTCAATGGGCGTGGTCATTGGAAGGAGTTGAACCATGTCGAAAGATGAGTATCCGATCATATTGCCCCGCCTGACGCGGCGCGAAATGCTGCAGGGAACGGCGGGGCTTGGAATTGCATTGATGCTGGACAAGTCCGGCTTTGCCATGACTGCCGGAGGGGCCGGCCCGGTTTCGCTGGATTTAGGCGGAAATATGTGGACGATGCGCCAGGAGGGCAAGGGCGGCACGGTCCCGGCGCTGATTCCCGGCAGCACGTACACGAATCTGCTCGCGGCCAAGGCGATTCCCGATCCGTTCTATGGCGAGAACAACGGCAAGGTGCAGTGGGTCGCGGACAAGACATGGTACTTTGAGCGCGACTTCCAGGTACCGGACGACCTGCATGACAAGCGGCATGTGGAGCTGGTGTGCCATGGACTCGACACGCTGGCCACGGTTGAGCTGAATGGGCACAGCCTGGGCAACACGAACAACATGTTCCGGGAGTGGAGCTTCGACATTAAGCCTCAGCTGCGGAGGGGAACGAATCATCTGCGGATCCGGTTTGATCCGCTCAATGCGTATGTGAAGCAGCAGCGGGAGGCTTACAAGCAGAAGTACGGGATTGATCTGCCGAACGAACGGTCGTGGGTCCGCAAAGGCCCTTATATGTGGGGATGGGACTGGTGCCGTCCGATTTTGACACAGGGAATATGGAAGAAGATTGAGGTTCTCGGCTACGATGCGCGGATTGCGGAGATTGGGGTGTTGCAGAGCCATCAACCGGATGGAAGCGTGCAGCTGGAGATTCATTCGACGCTGGATGGGCGGACTTCCGGAGATCATTTAGAGGCGCAGGTTTCGCTGGGCGGCGAGGTGGTTGCGACGGCGAAGGGTGCGGCAACGGCAGGTGAGACGGTTCTGCGTGCGGCCGTGCAGAAGCCGGAGTTGTGGTGGCCGAACGGGCTGGGTAATCAGCCTCTTTATGCTGTGACCGTGCGGTTGATGGATGCAGGCGGAAAGACTTTGGATACGGCGACGCGCCGCATCGGGCTGCGAACGATTGAGGTGGTGCCGCCGAGCGGGGACAAGGCCCTGCACGTACGGGTAAATGGCGTGCCGGTGTTCGCGAAGGGCGCGGACTGGATTCCTGCAGATAACATGCCGACGCGGGTGACGCCGGAGATTTTGCGCTGGTACATGGAGAAGGCGGCAGAGTGCAACTTCAACTTCATGAGGCTGTGGGGTGGAGGGTATTACGAGGAGGACGTGTTATTCGATTTGTGCGATGAGCTGGGGATCATGCTGCAGTTCGAGTTCAAGTTTGCGAATGCGAGTTATCCGGTTCAGGACGCAGAGTGGATGGACAACCTTCGCGGGGAGATCGAGCAGCAGACGCGGA
>JASHUR010000079.1 GCA_030039895.1 Acidobacteriaceae bacterium
CCTTCCCATAGCAGCGGAGTCTCTTCGCTCTCGCCCTCCACCAGCACCTCGACTTCGCGGCCCACCCATTCCGCTTTGGCCTTCCTGCTGATCCGCTGCTGAATTTCCATCAGCTTGCGCTTCCGCCGTTCAATCGTCCTTGCCGGAACCTTGGCTTCCAGCCCGTAGGCCTTCGACCCCTCTTCATCCGAATATCCAAACACACCCAGCCAGTCGAACTTCGCCTCGCGCACAAAATCGCACAGCGTCTCAAAGTCCTCTTCCGTCTCGCCTGGAAAGCCGACAATAAATGACGTCCGCAGCGCAATCCCCGGAACCTCTGCGCGGACCTTCGCAATTGTCTTCAGGAAGATCTCCGCGTTCGCACCGCGTTTCATGCTCTTCAGCACCGGTCCAGACGCATGCTGTAGTGGAACATCCAGGTACTTGCAGATGTTGTCGTGCCTCGCGATGGTCTCCAGCAGCCTGCCCGTAATCTTGTTCGGATATGCGTACAGAAACCGCAGCCACACCAGCCCCGGAATCCCCGCCAGCCGGTCCAGCAGTTGCGCCAGCCCGTCCTTCAGGCCCAGGTCTTCGCCATAGCAGGTCGTGTCCTGTCCAATCAGCGTAATCTCGCGTACGCCCTGCGCCACCAGGTTCTCCGCCTCAGCCACAACGGACTCAAACCGCCGCGAGCGGAACTTGCCCCGCAGGTTCGGAATCACGCAAAAGCTGCACGGATGGTCGCAGCCCTCGGCGATCTTGATGTACGCTGACGCTTTTCTGGTTGCCAGCAGACGTGGCGTCGTATGGTCGTAGAGATATTGCGGAAGGTGTGCCTCCGCGCCATCCCACTCCGTCCGCGAGAAGCGGCCTTGCTGCTCGCGCAGCTCGCCCTCGGCGCGCGCCGCCTGCGCCCCGGTCAAAATCGTGAACGGCGACAGGTCCTGAATTTGCGGCTCCGGAGCCTCAAGACCAGCAGCGGCAAGAATCTGCTCCAGCTCGCCGGTTCCGACGACTGCATCGACTTCCGGGATATTCTTCCGAATCTCGTCGCGATACCGCTCCACCAGGCACCCGGCCACAATCAGTTTGCGCGCCGTCCCCGCCATCTTGTGTTGCGCCATCTCCAGAATCGCGTCGACTGACTCCTGCTTGGCTGCGTTGATAAATGAGCAGGTGTTCACTACCAGAATCTCCGCCGCTTCCGGTTGCGAGGTCATTTCTGCTCCGGCGCGGTCCAGCAATCCCATCATCACCTCGCTGTCCACCAGATTCTTAGGACAGCCAAGCGAAACGAAGCCGACCTTAGGCCGGCTTACATGAACAGCGGATTTTTCGGTTGCGGCGAGGCCCGTTGCCTCGTCAATCAGAACTTGCGTCACACTTCTATTCTAGTCGATGAACCCTCTCCGACACGGTTTGATGCCCCTCCGGCTGTCATGCTTCGCAGCCGGTTTGAGTGCTAGAATGAATCATGTGCCGGGTCCTACGCGGCGCAATCCCGCCAACCCCGCCAGGTCCGGAAGGAAGCAACGGTAACGGGCCAGTGCGTGCGCAGTAGGTTGCCCGGTACACAAGAACGAAAGCGCCCTCCTCTTTACATAATCCTTACAAGCCCTTGATAGACAGCCAGGGAATTGCTCGGCGACAATAGCCTTTTGTACTTCAGCCGTTGTGGAGAAACTCATTGAGCCTCATTGAGCGTCCGCGTGCTTCTCGACGCGCGAAAATAAGTGCCTTGGGAACATACGTTCCACCCCGCGTACTTTCCAATCAGGACCTTGAAAAACTGGTCGACACCTCTGACGAGTGGATCTTCTCCCGCGTCGGCATCCGCGAGCGTCATATTGTCGGCGAAGGCCAGGCCACAAGCGACATGGCCGTCGAAGCGGCAAAGAAGTGCCTTGCGGAACGCGGCATCGGCGCCGACCAGGTCGAAGCCATCATCGTCGCCACCGTCACCCCCGATATGTTTTTCCCTGCAACCGCCTGCCTCGTCCAGGATCGCCTCGGCGCAAAGGGCGCCTGGGGATTCGACCTCTCCGCCGCCTGCTCAGGCTTCATCTATGCTCTTCAGGTCGGCGCTAAGCTCGTTGAAAGCGGCGCGCACTCCAAAGTCATGGTCATCGGTGCTGACACCATGTCTTCCATCATCGACTTCACCGACCGTGCCACCTGCGTTCTCTTTGGAGACGGAGCCGGAGCAATCCTCATCGAACCCGCCGCGGAAGGCGAAATCGGCTTGATTGACTTCATGCACGAAATCGACGGCTCCGGCGCACATGCTCTGAACATGCCCGGCGGCGGCAGCCTACATCCTTCAACTGCCGACACCGTCGCACACAAAATGCACTACGTCCATCAGGACGGCCAGACAGTCTATAAATTCGCGGTCCGCAAAATGGTGGAAGCATCCGAGGCCGTGCTCAGCCGCAATGGAGTCTCAATTGATGAACTGGGCTGCTTCATCCCCCATCAGGCCAACAAGCGCATCATCACCTCCAGCGCCGAACGCTTGAACCTTCCCCTGGAGCGCGTCATCATCAACATCGATCGTTTCGGCAACACCACCGCCGGGACAATCCCTCTCGCCATGCAGACCGCGCGCGAAGAAGGAAGGTTGAAGAAGGGCGACCTCGTGCTCGCCACAAGCGTTGGGGCCGGCTTTACCGTCGGTTCGACGCTTCTGCGTTGGGAAATCTGACCAGCCCGCACAGCCGGAACCGGCAAATGCTCCTGTAACCCCTCGTTATGCGGATCGTTGCCTCGCCGCATTCTGGTCGTGCCTGTATTTCCATACTCCAAGCAGCGCCACGGCGACGAGCAGACCGACAAAGCTCCAGATGATTACATCCGCCCAGCCGGCGAAGTATTGCGACCATTCTTCAACTACCACACGGCCGTAGGTTGCTCCCAGCCAGGCCAGTAGTCCATAGCGCACCGCGCGCGCAATTCCCAGCGCGGTCATATAGCGCGGACGCGGCACGCCCAACGCTCCCGCCGACAGCAGAAACGGCATCAGCGGCAGCGGCGGCGGCAGAATCGACGCGATGCTCACCGTGAACATTCCATTCCGCTTCATCCATCGCTTGATGCGCCGTATCAGCCGGTCCGAGCCGTAGCGCTTTAGCATCGCCTCGCCGCCCGTCTTCCCGGCAGTCCATGTATAGTATCCGCCCACCAGGCTGCCCAGCGTTCCGGCAAGCGTCGCCAGCCAGGGGTTCCCGCGATGCGCAGTAAGCAGCAGGACAAGCAGATCACTGCTTCCCGGCAATGGGAGTGGGATCACCGAGGCGTCGATGGTCGCGACCGCAAATATCCCGAGCAGGCCGAAATGGATCAGCCAGCCCGGAATCAGGTGCCCATGCAATTTGTGCCGGAAAGCGAGGTCCACGCAATCTTTGGACGCTCGAAATCGAAGCCGCGTCGTGCAAACCCATTTCTTTTCACAGAAAACGCAGCTCCGGGACCGCCTGCAAGGCTCCGCACTCGACCGCGTAACGATAGAACAGGTTCAGCCCCTCCAGGCACGCATCGTCGAGAAAGTAGTAGATGTTCTCGGTAAGATAACTCCGCAACAACCCTGACGGTAACGGCACGCGCCCCGCCCACTCCCGCGCCAGTTCACCAATGTGCGTTTCTCCGTGATCGCGCGACTGTATAAAATCCTCCACCAGTTGCGCGCGCGATACCGTCTCCGGCCCGAACGCGGCCTCCCGCACCGCCCAGAAGGCCGATACCCACGGGGTTCCAGTCCACATATGCCACTCATGCGCCAGGTCGATATACTCCAGCCGCTCGCCCGTCCGCGCCGCGCGTGCTTCGCGGTCCTCCAGCGCCAGCAGCGCCGGATCGCCAATCAGCAGCGCAGCATCTGCCACCCGCAGCATCGCCTCCAGATCAGGCGCATGCTGCACAAACTCCGGCGCTGTCTTCCACAGCTTGCTGAAAAAGATTCGAGTAAAGGTCGCCGACGTAATCGACGCCGTATCCAGCGCCACGCGCTTCACTCCGCGGACACTCTTTGCATGCCGTACCACCAGCAGGATCGATCGCACATGGTCGAGCGACGCAATCGCACAGCCCGGCACAATCCTCGCGCTCGGCATCTGCGCATACGCCGCAACCGGAACCAGCCCGATGTCCGCCGATCCCTCCTTCAGTCTGCGCGCACACTCTGACGGCATCAGCGAAACAATCTCGTACCGCTCCAGCAGTTCGTTCTTCAGCGGTGCGTGCTCGAAATCCCACATCAGCGGCGCAGGATTCGCAAAATCAATCGCAGCAATGACCAGCTTTTTCGAAATCAGGCTCACCGGCCAGTGTAACAACGGTAACGGCGACGGGCATAGTTTCCCTTGACTCACCTCCTGTCCGCCGATACCCTCCGAGCAATCTCGCTGCATATCCAACCGCGCGGAGTTCCATGTCCTCTCCCACAATCTCTTCGTCCATCGGCTCTCAGCCGAGCCCCGCGTCTGCACTCACTGAGGATCGCCTCGCATGGCTCGCGCTCGCGCTCACGCCGCAGCTCGGCCCCCGTCGCATTCTTCGTGCCGTTGAGCACGCCGGCTCGCCGGCCCGCATCCTTTCGCTCGGCCTCACAGAACTTGAGTCGCTGCAGTTTCCCGCCGAGAGCGTGCGCTTCATCTTTGAAGGGAACGCGCGCCTTGCTGTTGATCAGGAAGTGGAGACCCTCGCCAAAACCGGCGCCGGCTTCATCACCT
>JASHUR010000080.1 GCA_030039895.1 Acidobacteriaceae bacterium
TTTCGCGATCGCCCTCTGCCACTGAAAGCACCTTCTTCACCTCCAGCATCATCAGCGTTCGCTCAGGAGAAATCTCCAGCCCCTGCAGGTCCGCGTTGAACATCAGGTACGGCTTCAAGTCCAGGCTGCTGTCCATCAGATACAGCGCATTCCGGCGCCGCACCACGAACTTCCCGTCACGCAGCCCCCAAATGTACCGCCCCCGGTCAAACATCCGCCACTCCGCTGTCTGCAGCACCTTCCCGGTCGCAATATCCAGCACGTCCGCGCGAATCATCTGGTCGTTGCCGCCGGCCATGTCCTCGGGGCTCCGCTGCAGAAGTTGATTCACGTGAAAGGTAAACAGCAGGTGGTTCTTGTCGATAAAGTTCAGCGACGCCCATGACAGGCGCAAATGCAGATACGCGGGGCTCGGCGGCAGGAAGCCCAGAGGCGCCATCGCAATCCGCGCCGCCGGAACCGGCGCAACCTCCGCCGGCGTCTTCTTCTCATTGGACTTCGCCGCGTGCGCTGCAAAGGCCCACAGCACCACCGCGCTTACAGCGGCTGCCCTCCATCGCCGGCGCTCGTCCCGCCTGCCCATCAGCAACATTCTCAGTGCTTCGCCCGGCAATTTCAAATATTGAGTACGGGCCCGCTTCAACCGAATCTATATCTAAAGTAGATTTATGCCTACTGAGCTTCAATCCCGCACGCCCACCGCCACCGCTCTGTTAGGTTACGGCTCCTGCGCCCTCGCCGGATGCTTCTGGGGCACCGGCTTCTTCTTCGGCAAAATCGCCCTCACCCAGCTCAGCGTGGACCACATGGTCCTCTACCGCTTCCTCTTCGCCTGCCTCGGACTCGCGCCCATGCTCCGCCCCGCGCGCCTCAACCGTAAAGACTGGACCCTCCTGCTCGTCGCCGCCTTCCTCGGCATTCCGCTCCAGTTCCTCATCCAGTTCTACGGGCTCTCGCTCACCACCGTCAGTCACGCCGCGCTCATGGTCGGAACCATGCCCGTCATCCTTGCCCTCGGCGCCGTCATCTTCACCCACGAGCGTCTCGACTGGAAAGGCTGGCTCGCCCTCGCCGGATCAACCACCGGCGTCACCCTCATCACCCTCAGCGGCTCGCGTCACCCCTCCGCGCACGGCCCCTCGCTTACCGGAGACCTCCTCATCGTCTTCTCCCTCATCATCGCTCTCGGATGGGTCCTCATCAGCCGCGAGCTCATGCACCGCCATCCGCCCATCACCATCACCACCTACACCATCTTCGCCGGAACCATCATGCTCGCCCTCTGGATCATCCCCACCGGCGGTCTGCCGCCCATCCACGGCCTCTCCACAAATGTCTGGATTGCCTGCGCTGCCGGCGGCCTGCTCTGCACCTCCGCTTCAACCTTCCTCTGGAACTGGGGCATCCACCGCGTCCCGGCATCCCGCGCCGGAGTCTTCCTCAACATCGAGCCCGCCCTCGGCTCCATCCTCGGCGTCGAAGTCCTCGGTGACAAACTCGGCCCCGCCGCCTGGCTCGGAGGCGCGCTCATCCTCACCGCCGCCATCGTCCTCACCACCACCGGCCACGTCGACGCCGACGCCATCCTCGAATAACGTCCTCACGCCGGTTTAATTTCGCCGCAGTTTCTCTTGGAATCCTCTCTTCCCACGAGTATGCTCTCGCCCATGCACGCCAAATGGCATTTCACGCGCCTTTCACTCACATTTCCCCTCGCCTTCGCCCTCGCCGCGCTTGTGCCGGCCACGAATGCGCAAACGACATCCGCGCCTAAGCAGCCCGTCGCGCCCGTCCGCCCTGTCACTGATACCTACTTCGGACAGAAGGTCGTCGATCCCTACCGCTATCTCGAAAACCTCAAGTCTCCCGAGGTCAAAACCTGGATGCGCGGCCAGGCCGACTACACCCGCGCCGTGCTCGACAGTATGCCCGGCCGCAAAGCCTTCGCCGCCGAAGAATTGCGCTACATCAACGCGCCCGACGTCACCATCGAGGATGTCCAACTCGCCGGTCCCTGGATCTTTTACCGCATGCGCCGTCGTACCGATAACCAGCCCAGCCTCTACGTCCGCAAGGCCTCCGGCGGCCCCGGCCGTCTGCTCCTCGATGTTGAAGCCCTCAGCAAGCCCGGCCACCACATCTCCCTCGACCAGTACACGCCCAGCTTCGACGGCAAGTATGTCGCCGTCGGTCTCTCGCCCGGAGGCTCGGAACTCCAGACCGCGCACATCATCGTCACTGCCACCGGCCGCGAGCTTCCTGAACAGCTCCCCCGCTACGAAGGCGGCGCATTCTCACCGGACAACAAGGTCCTCTACATCGTCGAGCTGCAGAAGATGGCTCCCGGAGAATCCCCGCTTGACAAATACCGCCGCCCCATCGAGTACCGTCACGTTCTCGGCACACCCGTTTCCACCGACACGCCCATTATTGGCCAGGGAGTCTCAGCGGAAATCCCTGTTCCCGACTATAGCGTCGCGGTCGCCATTCCACTCCCCAAATCAAAATATGCAATGGCCATCGTCATCCCCGGCGCCGGCGTCTATCAAACCTACTACATCGGTCTACCCAGCGCGCTTACAACCCATACCGGCTGGACCAAGGTCGCCGGGCTCAAGGACAAAGTCTCTGACTTCGCCCTCCAGGGCAACAACCTCTACCTCGTCAGCTTCGACGGCGCCATGAACGGCAAGCTAATCCTCGTCAACGCCGCCCACCCCGACCTCAGCAAAGCCAAAGTCATCATTCCGCCCAGCGATCTCGTCTTCAGCGGTGGATTCATCGGCAGCGATGTTGTCCATCAAGCCTCGGATGCTCTCTACCTCCGTGTCATTCAAAAAGGTCAGGGCCGCGTCCTCCGCGTTCCCTATGGCCCCAACCCCAAGGTCACCATGCTCACCCAGCCCGGCGACCTCCAGGTCGATAGCGTCTCCACCACGCAGAGCGCCCCCGGCGCGCTCCTCGATCTCGAGTCCTGGACCCAGCCCGGCGACTACTACCGCTATAACCCAGTCGACAACACTTCCGTCGCCACCGGCCTCCAGCCACCCAACAGCATCGACCCCACCAATCTCGAAGCCCATGAAGTCGAAGCCCGCGCCGCCGACGGCACCATGATTCCGCTGTCCATCATTTATAAGAAGGGCCTCGTCCTCAACGGCGACAACCCCACCATGCTCATCGGCTACGGAGCCTACGGCGACGCCATAATGCCCGCGTACGAACGCCGCTTCATGGCATTCATGGAGCGCGGCGGCGTCCTCGCCGTCGGTCACGTCCGCGGCGGCGGCGAGCTCGGCGAGGCCTGGCACCTCGCCGGCAAAGGCCCCACCAAAGCCAATACCTGGAATGACTTCATCGCCTGCGCCGAATATCTCATCCGGCACAAGTACACGCAGCCCGCACGCCTCGGCATCTGGAGCGGCAGCGCCGGCGGCATTCTCATCGGACGCGCCATCACCACGCGCCCCGATCTCTTCGCCGCGGCCCTCGACACTGTCCCCTGCTCCGACATGATCCGTATGGTCACCGGCGCCAACGGCCCACCCAACATTCCTGAATTCGGCTCACCCAAGACGGAAGCCGGTTTCAAGGCCCTCTACGCCATGAGCGCCTACTACCACGTCGAGCCCGGCGTGAAATACCCCGCTGTCCTCGTCACCGCCGGAGCCAACGATCCCCGCGTCGATCCCTGGCAGGGAGCCAAAATGGCCGCCCGCCTCGAAGCCGACACCGCCAGCGGAAAACCCGTGCTCTTCCGCGTCAACTACGACGCCGGACACGGCCTCACCGACACCATCCATCAGCAGGTCTCCGACTGGACCGACTACTTCACCTTCCTCTACTGGAACTTCGGCAATCCCGACTTCCAACCCGCCGTCCTCCAGAACCAAACCGCCTCCGCCAAATAAAGGAACGCGAGACCCCCCGCCAATGTCCACCACCAAACCCGGGTTGACCGCACATCAGCCCGGTACCCTTCACACATCCGATTCGAAGATCGCGCGCTCCGCCGTTCGCAAAGCCAGTTGGCGTCTGCTGCCTCTTTTTGCCCTCGGATACGGCACCGCCTTCATGGACCGCGCAAACATCAGCTTCGCTGCGCTCCAGATGAACCGTGACCTCCACTTCAGCGCGACCATATACGGCCTCGGCGCCGGATTGTTTTTCATCAGCTACGCAGCCTGCGAAGTCCCATCCAACCTGCTCCTCTGTCGCTTCGGGCCACGCCGCTGGCTCTCCCGCATCCTGCTCACCTGGGGACTCCTTGCCATCGCCATGATGTTCGTCCGCACCGCGCCCCAGTTCTACGTCATTCGCTTCCTGCTCGGCATGGCCGAGGCCGGCTTCTTTCCCGGAACGATCTATTACCTCACCCAGTGGTTCCCGCCGCACATGCGCGCCCGCGCCATCAGCCGCTTCTACATCTCATTTCCGCTCAGTTCCGCCTTCATGGGAGCCATCGCCGGCGCGCTTCTCAACCTCAATGGACGCTTCGGCCTCGCGGGCTGGCAATGGCTCTTTCTCGTCGAAGGGCTCCCCGCTCTCATCCTCGGCGTTGTATTCCTCCTCCATCTTCCCGACACGCCCGCTCACGCCAAATGGCTTACGCCCGACGAAAGCGCCTGGCTCATCGGACAGATCGAGTCCGACGCCGCCTGCGGCGAGCACACCCACGACATCGGACGCGCGCTCCTTGACCGCCGTGTCTGGCTCGTCGCCATCGTCTTCTTCTGCATGCTCAGTTGCTTCTATGCCTTTGTCTTCTCGGCTCCCACCATCCTCCTCAATCTCACCGGCTTCAGCATCACAGGCACCGGCTACCTCATCTCTGCCATCAGCGTCGCGTCCGCACTCGCCATGCTCGTCATCGCCCACCGCTCTGACCGCACCGGCGAGCGATACTGGCACGCGGCCATCCCCTACCTGATCATCGCCCTTGCTTTCATCATCGCCGGCACCTGCATCTTGCCCTGGCTGGCCGTGCCCGCACTCGCTGCCGCCCTCATCGCCAACGGCGCGCTACAGGGCCCGCAATTGGCCATCCCTCCACTGTTTCTCAAAGGAAAAACCATGGCCGCGGGAATCGCCGCCATGAACACCATCGGCATGTTCGGAGGCTTCGTCGGCCCCTACCTCATGGGCCGTATCAAAGACGCCACCGGAAGCTACCAGCCCGGCTTTCTCCTCTTTGCTGTCCCGCCACTCGTCGCCTTCACCATTCTGCTCCACATGCGCCGCTCCGCTCGCAAACGCAATCCCGCTGGCGAAGAACCCGCCCTCTAGAACAGATCATGCAACAAAGTCCTTGCGGAGTTGAAACACCATGCACAAATCTACTTCTGCAGCGTGGGCTCCTGGGCATATTGTCCCGATGATCAGTCCTCACCCGAACCGCGCGCGCCCTACGCCCTGCCGAAAATCCGCGCCCGTCATCTTGATCGTCACGCACATCTCCGCCAGCCGCGAACGCATGCGCTCGCCAATGCGGTCGCCCAGAGTCTCCTCGCGCATCGCGGCCCGCGGCCCTGTTGCCACGCCACCTGGCGCAGCGTCCGCATAGTTCGTCGTAATGATCGTCGTGCGCTTGTCGTTGTAGCGCGTGTTCAGAATGTGCGCCACCGTGTCCCACACCCACTCCGTCGGCTTGGCCGCGCCCAGTTCATCCAGCACCAGAACCTCAGCCTCGAACACCGGACGCAGAATCTCCAGCTCCGTCGTCGCCACCTGCGGATTGTACGAGTGCTGAATCTCCTTCAGCAGTTCGCGGTAGTCGCAGAACAGCCCGCGCACCGCCTTCTCCATAATGAGCGCCTGCAATATCCCCACTGCCAGATGCGTCTTCCCCACGCCAATCGAGCCCGTCAGCAGCAGCCCGCGTCCTTCCGTTGTCGCCGGATACCCATCCACAAAACGCCGCGCCATCAGGTGCGCCGCCGCAAGCGACGGATCGGCTCCCGGAAAGCTCGCCTCATAGCTGTCGAATGAGCAGTGCTGATACCGCCGCGGAATCCGCGCCCGCTCCATCAATGCCGTCACGCGCGTTGCATACCGGCACTCGCACGGTTCCGCAACGGAACTCCCATCGGCGCGCCGCACCACGCGCATCCCCATCCCTTCGCACTTCGGACAAACTTCAGACATACATCCAGAGTATGGCAGGAGGCCCGTTGTGCATAACGCGCCTCCATTTCGCAAATCTCCGTTACCTACTTCCCCACATACTTATCAAAAAATTTCGCCTGTATCTCAAACGCCTCCCGCGACTCCGGAATATCAAAATTGTTCCAGAACGCGTGCGGCAGCCCTTCAAACACCACCATCGGAGCCGTCACTCCCGACTCATAGAAGTGCCGCTGCAGAATCGACGTTCCGCTCAGCAGCAGGTCCCGCGTGCTCGTCAAAAACAGCGTCGGCGGAAACCCCTTCACATCCGCAAACAGCGGAGACAGCACCGGGTCCCGCGGATTCGTCGTCCCAACGTAGTACTTGTTCTGCGTCCCCGCGTCCGGCACGCTCAGATACCCCGACAGCCCATCCAGCGCATACATCGCCTGCGAGTCACCCGGACGGCTGAAGTCCCCCATCCCTGAAAACACGCCCAGCGCCGCCGGCAGAGGCAGCCCCAGCTGACGCAGCCGCACCGCAATTTCAGGCGTCAGAATCGCGCCCGCCGACGTCCCGTAAATCGCCATGTTCTCGGGCTTGTATTTCTTCAGCAGCGCCTTGTACACCGCGACCGCATCATCCACCGCCGCCGGAAACTTGTTTTCCGGCGACAGCCGGTACAGCACCGCAATCACCTTCGTCTGTGTCAGATTCGCAATCGGAATCGTCTCTGTCAGCGATCCCGAATCCACCTCAAACCCTCCGCCATGCACATTGATCAGCACGCGGTCGCGCTTGTCTGCGGGCGTCTCCAGCGGCGTAATAATCCTTACCGGCACGCCCGCAATCTTCCCCATCGTCACATTCACCGGATACATCAGCTTCGCCTGCGCCCCCGCGCGCTCCTGCCACGCATCCGTGCCGCGACGCATCTCCGCCACAGGCTCTGGCTTCTCCGCATCCGACTCCGGTCTGCCCACCCATTTCTTCGCCTGCGGGCTCAGGTACTCCGGCACCGGAACCACCCGCGTCACATGCGCCGTTCCCTGCGCGTCAATCACACTCGAGTCTTTCTCCGGTCCCGTTCTCGTAGCCGTCTGCGCCATCACCATCCCAACGCACGCCATCATCGCTGCCGCCACGCCCACTCGCTTCATCATCCCTTCAGCTCCTCAGCAAAATTTGCCCCAACTGAGCCTATCGCATCCCCAATCTCCCCGCATCTCATCCCTTGTTCACACTCCCGCCACCACAAATTGTTAAAGTGGTTGGCATGATGCGCACCCGCTCTCTTGCCGCCGCTCTTCTCGCGCTCTCCGTCACCGCCGCCGCGCAGGTCATCAATCTGCCCACCAGCAAGCGCCTCTACGAGCCTGTCCCGGGCAGCCCGCAGCGCATCAACAATCTCCCCATGTCCATCGCCGTCAGCCCCGACCATCGCTACGTCGTCACCGTCGACGCCGGCTTCGGAGGCGCAGTCTACGGCGTCATGCAGTCGCTCACCGTCTATGACGTACAAACGCACGCCGTCACCAACGTGCCCGACCTGCGCACCCCGCGCCGCGCCCATCAAACGCTCTACTCCGGACTCGCCTTCAGCCGCGACGGCAGCCTGCTCTACGCCAGCATGGACAGCATGACCGACCCCACCGGCTTACATCCCGGAGACACCGGCTCCGGCATCGCCGTCTACAGCTTCAATCAAGGCCAAATCGCCCCGCTCCGCATGATGAAGATCCCCCTCCAGCCGCTCGCGCCCGGCCGCTACACCAAGCTCATCGGCGACAAGCGCGGCGACCTCGGCATTCCCTATCCCGCCGCCATCGCCGTCACCGGCCCCGCCTCGCATCCGGAGCTGCTCATCGCCGACAACCTCTCCGACGACGCACTCCTTATGGACGCAGACTCCGGCGCCATCCTCCACCGCTTCGATCTTTCTGAGAGCGACGCCGTCCCCGGAACCTATCCCGTTGCCGTCGCCGTTACCCCTGACGGCACCCGCGCCTTCGTCGCCCTCTGGAACGCAAGCGAAGTCGTCGAGCTCAACCTCACTGACAACACCATCACGCGCAAACTTCCGCTCCTGCGTCCGGATGATCCCGTCTCGCCCGGCTCCCATCCCTGCGCGCTCGCCATCTCGCCCGACGGACGCACCCTCTACGTCGCGCTCTCGAATCGCGACGCCGTCGCCGCCGTCAACATCGCCGATGGCAGCTTCGCGCTCAAGGGCTACTACGACACCCGTCTGCCCCATCAAACCTACTTCGGAGCCGAACCCGACGCCCTCACGCTCTCACCGAATGGCCGCACTCTCTACGTCGCCAACCTCGCGTCCGACTCCGTCGCCGTCTTCGACACCACCAAACTCACCCCGCACGCCGCAAAGAAAGGCATGATCGAACCCATCGGCTTCGTCCCCACCGAGTGGATGCCCACCTGCCTCGCCGTCGACGACGGCAAGCTCTACATCGCCACCGACAAGGGCCGCGGCTCCGGCCCCAATAACTTCGTTCCGCCGCTCAGTGCCGCGCGCGCCGTAGATGGCAGCGTGCGTCGCCCCTTCGCCTACATCGCCACGCTCATCTACGGCTCGCTCGCCAGCATCGACCTCAGCGCCATCCGCACCAACCTCGCGCCCTGGACCGCCGAAGTCATCGCCTCCAACTTCAACGCCGCCGCTCAGCAAACCATCACCTTCCACGACCACGAGCCGGACCCCATCAAGCACATCATCTACATCATTCGCGAAAACCGCGCCTACGATCAGATCTTCGGCGATCTCAGCTGGCAGGGTCGTCCCGTCGGCAACGGAGACCCCAGCCTCAGCATGTACGGCGACTCGGTCACACCCAACGCACACGAGCTCGCCCTCCAGTTCGGCGTCCTCGACAACTTCTTCGTCTCCGGTGAGGTCTCCGGCGACGGACACGTCTGGTCCAACGCCGCCATCGGCTCCGACTACCTCGAAAAAACCTGGCAGCAGAACTACCGCGGAGACGAGCGCACCTACGACTACGAAGGTGTCGTCGCCGAAGGCTACCCGCTCCTCCAGCACATCCCCGACGTCGCTGAGCCTGACAGCGGATACATCTGGGGCAACCTCGCCCGCCACCACAAAACCTATTACCACTTCGCCGAGTACATCTCTTCCACCTTCTGCAACGACAAGAACGTCGTCATCAAGCCCACTCTGCCCGAGCAGGGCCCCATGCTCGGCGCGCAGCTAGCCTGTCCGCAAAAGGACATCCCTCCCGGCGCGCACATCCCCGCCAATTGGGGCGGAGGCATCAACAAGTGGCCCTGGGCCATCCCCTTGCTCGCCCGCAACGTCGCCACCAAGCCCGAGTTGGTCGGCCACTTCGCGCCCGAGTATCCCGACTTCAACCTCTACATCCCCGATCAGATCCGCGTTGACATCTTCCTCCGCCATCTCAAGAGGTGGGTCTACGGCCGCGAGCACGGCCACGACACCATGCCCACCTTCATCCAGCTCCGCCTGCCCAACGATCACACCGCCGGCACGCGCCCCGGCGGCCCCACGCCCGAGTCCTCCGTCGCCGACAACGACCTAGCCGTCGGGCGCGCCGTCGACGCCATCTCCCACTCGCCCTACTGGAACGACACCGCTTTCTTCATCCTTGAAGACGACGCGCAGAACGGGGCCGACCACGTTGACGCGCACCGCAGCCCCGCGCTCATCATCAGCAAGTACTCGCCCCGCAACCCCGACGGCTCGCCCTACGTCGACAGCCACTTCTACACCACCGTCTCCATCATCCGCACCATGGAAGCCATTCTCGGCCTGCCGCCCATGAACAACGACGACGCCTTCAGCCCCGTCATCGCGTCGCTGTTCTCCGGCCCCGGCACGCAGCCGCCCTTCAACGCCGACTACTCCAATGAGAAGAACCGCCTCATCTACAAGGCCAACCCTCCGCTCAGCGCCCTGCGCAACGACCCCGTCGCCGCCGCTGGCGAGCGCGCCTCCATGAAGATGGACTTCTCCCACGCCGACCGCGCCGACTGGCAAAAGCTCAACGTCATCCTCTGGCAAAACGCCCGCGGAAACGCCCCCGTCCCTCCGCAGCTGCTCATCAAGCACAAAAAGCAAAAAGACGATGACGACGACTAAAAATAGCAAATAAATAGCGGCTGTCATCCTGAGCGAAATAGATAACGACTGTCATCCTGAGCGAAGTTTGACGCGCCAACGCGCGTCAAACGCAGTCGAAGGACCTGCATTTCCTCCATCCCAACCACTTCCACCCCTATGTAATCTTTTCCTCCTCACCGGAAATCCTTTCCATCATCCACCCTTCACACCAGCTCTAACTCCTGCAATCCCGGCACTTCCATTTGGGAACGCGACGTGCACGCTATTTACCACTTCATCCGATTTCTTACCTTCTTCAGGAGGAAAGCATGCACGACGACGATCTGGACCAGCTACACTCTGGTCCTTCCAAAGGACTCTTCGCCGGCCTGGCCGCAGGCGTCCTCTGCCTGGCCCTCGCTGGATACGCGCTTCACGAACACCACCTCACCCGCAACCTTGCCTCCCAGAACAGCCAGCTGACTGCCAGCCTCAACGCCAACCGCGACCAGCTCAAGCAGCTCTCCGCCACCGTCAACGAACTGGTTGCTCGCGAATCGCAGCCTCCGCCCGCTCCCATCGCAAAGCCCTCACCGGAGGGCCCGATCGCAGCCGGCCATCGCCGTGTTCATGCCCGCCACGTGGACTCCCGTTACACAAGGCTTCAGCGGCAACTCGATGCCCAGGGTAAGGAAATCGCCGACACCCGCAACGATCTCGCCAGCACCCGCACCGAGCTCACCGGCTCCATCGCCAAAAATCACACTGAGCTTGTGCTGCTTGAGAAGAAGGGCCAGCGCAACTACTCCGAGTTCGACATCTTCAAGTCGAAGCAGTTTCAAAACCACGCCGACGTCGGCATCCGCCTCCGCAAAGCCAACGTCAAGCATCAGTACGCCGACCTCCAGCTTCTGGTAGACGACCGCGATCTCACCCAGAAGCACGTCAACCTCTACCAGCCCGTCATGTTCTATACGCCTGACAGCCCTCAGCCCGTCGAGTTGGTCATCAACGACATCAGCAAAAACCACATCCACGGATACGTCAGCTCACCCAAATACACCAAGTCCGAACTCGCCGCCATGTCCAGCGCGCAGGCCACGGCCAACGACAACACCTCCCAACCCCCGCCGCGCAAACAGCTCACCGTCCCCCAGCAGTAGCCTTCCCTTCAGGGCCAACCTGCTCGGTGCTCCCATCCTTGCCGCAGCCCTCGCGGCAAGGATGGGAACGGATCAAACCCCCGACTCAACCTACCGTTATCCCTACCGAAATTTGAAGCGCGCCAGTTTTATTGGCCGCCCGCAAAGCTGCTTTGATAGGATTCATCAGATTCACCCGTGAAGACTATTGTGGAAGGCGGTCCTGCTCTACCGCCGTACCCGTCAGGTCTTGAATCCGATGCGATTCTGCCCTTATAGCGACCTCCCACCCCACGTGCATGGAGCCACAGATCGCAAATGGCTGCGACGGGTTCGACCCGATCCGAGGAGACCGCAACTTTGAAGACGCTGATACTGGCTATTCTTCTTTGCCCGGTTCTTGTGGTCCTGCTGCGGTCGAGGCAAGTCGCGACAGCACTGAAGAACCGCAGTCGTCCCCTCCGCAGGGCTGTTGCGATTCTTGCCGTCGTCCTGGTAATGCTGCCTATTGCCGGTGGAGTCTATGCGGCGTCTACTGAGCGAATCATCTTTCACGATGAGGCAACTGTTCTTGCGACCACAGCTGCGTTCTGGCATGGACAGCCAATTTACCCGCCCCAAAGTGCTCCTGTAGATTACGCGTTGCTCTATGGCCCATCGACGTATCTTGCGTACCTTCCTCCAATGCTTATGGGTGCAGCAAGAATCGGAATGTATCAGCTATGGGTGGTGGCAGCTCTTGCCTTGACGCTCATCGTTTTCTACTGTTCGGTGCGGCCCGCCTTTGGAGCATTGCCCGCACTTTGCGCAACAGCCTTGTTGTCCATCTTCATCGATTTCACCAACCAGAATGAATGGGCCATTAAGGGTGATGTCTGGATTCTTTTCTTTAGTGCGGCAGCACTGCTTGCCGCGCTGCGTCTGCCTCGCTGGAGCGCTGCCGCGCTTGTGGCGCTCTCCGGAGCTTTCTTGATTGATCTGAAGGCCACACTATTGCCGGCTGCGCTTCTCCCCGTGGTCCTTTTATGGGAAAGAGACCGCGAGTACCGATTCCCCGCCATCGTCAGCGCTTGCTCAATCCCCTTGCTTGCCCTGGCGCCATTCGCCGTTCCCGGTATTTCCCTGTCGGAATATTCAGCACAGCTGCTGAATGCAACCAGACATGGGTTTTCCTCGCCCCTCTTGGCCGAGAATATAAAATTCGCTGCGGTTATGCTGCTGCCCACCGTCGGGTTGCTCTGGTTCCTCGCGCAGGACGGCAAAGCCGGCCTTTACAAATGGCTCAAACGTCGCAGGAGCTATCTGTTTCTGACCGGGATCACCCTGGTTGTTGCCGTCAGCACCGGATCGAAAAACGGAGCGGGACCCTGGCATTGCATGGCCTTGGCCATCCCTCTCGCCTTCATCAACGTGGAGATCTGGCACACCGCCGCGCCACCACCACACAGATTCGCGCAGCTCTTTGAGAATTCCCGGAGTGGCGTTCTGATCGCGATTGCGCTCGTCCTCATCGTGAGTGCAGCCAGACAGCTTGAAATTGGACTGGAGCTGCGCCATACCGGAGATCCACAATATGCCGCAGTATCGATGCCGGAGCTCGAAAAGGACCTGGTGGCGATCATCCGCCGATATCCAAATGAGCGGCTGCAAATGGGATACAGCGACACGCGCCATTATGACTTCACCTTTGTGCGCCCTCTGCTTCAAATCTACGGCAGTCCTCTGTTTATTGATCCTGATGCTCGCAATGAGGAAGGCCTCATCGGCAGGCCGGTATCCGCTCCTGTAATGGCGGCCCTACGCAATTGCGAAATCAGTCTTTGGATCCTGCCGCATGGAGGCGAACCCTTTTCTATGGACGCTCTGTATTATCTGGACCCCTATTTTCTGGTTCACCCAACCTCAGGAAAACAGCTCTATCCGGATTCGTTTCGCCTGACCTTTCTCAAGCACTACCAGCAAATCCCGTCGATGGATCGGAATTTCGACCTCTGGAAATGCAGGAAACCGGCAGCCTTAAATTGAGAACGACCCACTCCCCGTAATCAGGCCGCCGGTCCGCAAATTAAGCGCATCGGAGCGCCTGCCCCGGCATCTCAATCTGTGTATGGTGCGCATCCGGCTGGTGTGTTGTGTTCAGTTGTTCTTATTGGTTTGCGCGGTGGCTCAGGGCACAGCTGAGGCACAGCGTGTTTCTGCGCCAGCGCCGCAGCCCGGAACAATTGTCGGCACGGCGACCGATACGAACGGCGGCACCATTCCTGACGCTACCGTGGTCCTTCAAGGCGTTGCCCCCGGCAATCGTTATACAGCTCAGGCCAACGAAAACGGCTTCTTTCAGATTACCGGCGTGACGCCCGGGACTTCGTATCGGCTCACCGTGAGCGCCAAGGGTTTTGGAGACTGGAGCCTGCCCAGCGTCACGCTTAAGCCTGGCCAATACCTGGACCTGACCGGCATTGTCCTCGCGGTGACAGATACCATTACGGCGCGTGCTGTCGTATCAACCGAGGAGATCGCGACGCAGCAGGTAAATGTAGAGACAAAGCAGCGGGCCCTCGGCATTATGCCCATGTTTTATGCGGTCTACGATCCCCACCCTGTGCCGCTGAGCGCGAAGCTGAAGTTCAGGCTTGCCTTCCGCACCGCGACCGATCCGTTTTCCATTGGCGCCGACGTTTTCCTGGCCGGGGTCCACCAGGCCAACGATACTCCTCAGTACGGACAGGGGTTTCAGGGCT
>JASHUR010000081.1 GCA_030039895.1 Acidobacteriaceae bacterium
TCGGAATGAACACTCTTCCGATCCATAAAAATGCAGGAAGTGACGTCTATCTCGCCACTTTGTCCGCCCAGTTAATGCGCTGCGTCAGCATTTTGGAAATTTGCCTGATGGCATTTCTGGCGCTCTCGGTTCACAGCCTGGGCCGCTCTTTCCGTGGCCGCGTCTTCGGTATCGGACTCGGCTTCGGCTTGGAAGCATGTGGTGACTTGATTAATTCCCTCATGTTTTCCAAACCCGGTCCTATCTGGTCTCTCGCAAACCTCTTCCTGATGTCAGCGTCCGTGATAACCCTGACCATCTGGACGGTTTACTTCGTTCTTCCTGAGCCAGCCGAGGAACGCGAACCGATCACTCTTCCGGTCACTTCGCCCTTGTTGCGTTGGAATGACATTGCCAGCGCGTTGGGCCAGCGGCCGGCGCACGTTGCTCTCGGCACTGCTTCCTCATCCTTCTTCCTTCAGGATGTTGAACAGGTTGTCGACAAGTTTCTATCCAAGAGTTCATAACCGAATTGCTTAGCTGGGGGCAGGGATTATCCCAATCCCTGCCCCAAACTAAAGACGCTGGCGCTCCGCGCGCTGGCCCTAACCCTGTGAAGTGCTGAAGTCATAAATACAAGAATGCCTGCGGTTCTCTTGGTCCCGAATTTCCCGGATTCAATCACAAAAGCAAAAGGCGCAGCTTAAAGCTGCGCCTTTTGACGATTGATACTCTGAATTCCCGCTCGATTCACCTAGCTATCAGAGCGTGCGAAATCTGGTCCCGCGGTGTCTACGCCTGGTTCGCAGAGACCGGCTCAACAGCGACAAAGCGGCCCAGCCGCCCGCGATCCACGAACTTCACCCGGCCATCAATTTTCGCGAACAGCGTATCGTCGCTGCCGCGTCCCACGTTCTGTCCTGGCTTCAGGGGTGTTCCACGCTGCCGCACGATAATTGAACCACCGGTGACCAGCTGGCCGCCAAAGGCCTTAACGCCCAGCCGCTGTGCATTGGAGTCGCGGCCGTTTTTTGAACTTCCTAATCCTTTTTTATGTGCCATTGTCTCGAATCCTTGTTCTGTCTATTGCTCGAATCTCTGCTTACGTGCTGTAGCTCTTGCCGTCTACGTGGATCGAATCAATCCGGACCTGCGTGTAGCTCTGGCGATGGCCCTGCAGCTTCTTGTACTGTTTCTTGCGCTTGAAGTGGAAGACCATAATCTTGTCGCCACGGCCCTCGTTCATGACCGTGCCAAGCACCTTGGCGCCGGCAGGCTGTATTACGGAGCCGGCATCGCCTGAAAATGAAAGCACGTCGCTGAACTCGAGCTGTCCATTCTTGCCCGCAGTTGCCTTTTCGATCTTTACAACGTCGCCGGGAGCGACGCGATACTGTTTCCCACCGGTGCGAATCACCGCGTACATAGTTCCTCCGAGCGCCCACCACCGCAGGCGCGCAAACTTCTCTCAGGCTGGGCCGATACATGCTCGCCCGTATGCTTTATGCTCGAACTCGGTTCTCTGGAGTGAGCGGGGTGCCCTACGAAGCGAAAGGCAGAATCGCCAAACTAGATAAGTTTACCGGGAATATGGGTTATGGGTCAATGGACAGACGTGGAGGGACAGGCGTAGAGAAGCAGCTTCCAGGTTGATGCACCAGCGTAAAATCGTCTACACTGTAGATTCGGCGTCTGGCCAGATACGCATCCCGTGTCTGCTCTATCCCGTTCAAGCCACAATACGGCGCACGCAGCGGGCCCGGTACGCACGAACATTTCAGTTTTTTGGAGTCAGGCAATGGCACAGGTCTGTGAAATCTGCGGCAAGGGTCCGCAGTTCGGCAACAACATCTCGCATGCGCACAACGTGACCCGTCGTCGCTGGAACGTCAATCTGCGTCCTATCAAGGCCAAGGTGAATGGCGGTGCGCGCCGGCTGCGCGTATGCGCCAACTGCATCAAGAGCGGCAAAGTCGCGAAGGCTTAATCGCTGACCAGCCCGGGTGCACATTTGCCCGGGCATTTTACTGCCTGTCTGCCGCCTTTGGAGCCCGTGTAATCGCTCTGCGGATTGACGCCAAGCGTGCTGCCGCATTGAAGATGACCCCTCCGCCGTCGGCATGCTCTACGCCCAGTTCCCTCCACAGCGCGTTAAGATCAATCTTCACCGGCGTATCTTTCATGCGGTTGTACTGGTCCATCAGGACCGTGACGCCTGTTGCCTCATCGCCTACGGCCAGAGCCTTGGTAAGCGGCCAGTTGGTATTGATTGTTCCTCCCGAGTTCACAATGGCGCGGAGTGCATCCTGGAGGCCCTTGCGATTTCCGGTCTGCTTGCGAATCGTCACATCGGCGAGCAAACAGAACTGCGCGCCGCCCCAATAGGTGCGCCCCCAGGTGTGTGTCCGGTCGAGTCCCTCATCTCCGGGTTGTGGATCGCCCTGCGACATATCCCGAACCATATCGCCCCAGATCTTCGCCGCGGTAAGAAAGCCAGCCTGGACGCGTGCCACCGGCTCAATGTAAGTCGCCAGCCCCTCTTCGATCCAGTGGTGCGAATCCACCTGAGAGGGAAAGGCCGTATGCACCATTTCGTGTGTCATCATCCAGTCAGCCACGAGTTGCTTCACGGTTGTGTGCTGTCCCACATGGATTCGAGTGAAGGCCGGAAAGCCATCCACGCCACCCCAGGTCGTTCCACCGAAAACTCCGGCCTGGCCAGGCACGAACTGGACCAGGATGCGCTCGCGGTCCACAGGAAAATGGCCGTAGTAGACGGTAACGGCGCGCGCTGCCCGCTGGACCCACTGCACGATGGCAGCGGGCGGCAGATCGAGGGGGCCGGGCGAGAAATCCAACTGAATGCGTGCACCACCGGCTTCGATTGTCCGCGATGAAGCCACAGGCTGCCGCCATGGCGGCCCCCAGTGATGCCGGTCACCGTGATCAGGCCAGTGTTGCGCCCCGGCATGGAAGGGCAAGATCGAAGCTCCGGCGGCCGCAGCAAGCAAGGCGCAGAACTGCCGCCGATTCAGCGGACCTGAACGGTGCGCGGGAATTGCGGATTCGGGTTTACTTTTCCTTATCAAAGGTCAGGGCAGCGGAGTTGATGCAATAACGCAATCCGGTGGGTTTAGGGCCATCGGGAAACACGTGTCCCAGGTGCGAGCCGCAGCGTGCACAGGTAACTTC
>JASHUR010000082.1 GCA_030039895.1 Acidobacteriaceae bacterium
TTTGCGCAAAACGTTCGTATCTACGCCTATCCGATGAGCTCAAAGGATCTCGGGCAATCGATGCAAAATATCTCGGCGGTCGGGTGGCAGTGGACAGACACGGACGGATGGGTCTCTGCCCACCAGCTTCATCCGGCGCCGCCGCTCGATCATCTTTTCAACTATGTTCTTGCCAGCAATTTCCTCATCCCGATGCAGGCTCCGGTGGTTGCCGGCGTACAAGCTGGCCGTGATTCTTGAAGATGGAGATTCGATCCACTGGCCGGTCTTTCCAGGTGCTTGATGGAGGCGCTCTAAGAGAATGGAGGGTCTATCCTCTGCCGCGGTTGCCACAGACCAGGGAAGAGTCTGATCCAGGGTCTGTGCCTGTATCCACGCATGTAGTCGCGCTTCCCGCGCCCGCTTTACCACTAAGGTCAGGCGTTGATCCTGGGCAATCTGTGTATTTCATGAGGTTTGCGGTAGATTAGAAGACATCGCTGCTGTTCCTAACCCTCGATTATTGCCAGGTCTGAGAGCGTATGGGCCCTTTTAATTGCAGTTTCGGCTTAAAGCCGTATCGGTTTGTGATTTTTCTGCTGGTTCTCTGCGTGTTTGCTGCGGGCTGCAATTGGCACCAACAATCGCAGAAGCCGTCTGTTGAGATCACGCTCGTGCCGCCGGCAAACCCCGGCGGTCCCGGCAGCCTCGATTACATTGGGGGGCGCGTGACGAATGCCGCCCACGGCCAGAAGATTGTGATCTATGCGCGCAGCGAGATCTGGTGGATCCAGCCATTTGCCAATAGCCCATTTACGAACATTCAGCCAGATTCGACCTGGAAAAACTCGACGCACCTGGGAACGGAATATGCCGTATTGCTGGTGGATTCGGGGTATTCCCCCCAGCCGAGGTTGCAGACACTACCGGCCGTTGGCAAAGGTGTGGCGGCGATCGCAACTATTAACGGCACGGCATCGGCGCCTATCGTTTCGAAGACCATCCACTTTAGCGGATATGACTGGCTTGTGCGAACCGCAAGCAGCGACCGTGGCGGCGGAGTCAACCAATACGATCCCGCGAACGCCTGGGTAGACAAGAATGGCTATCTTCATATGAAGATGACGGAACACGACGGCCAATGGTACTGCGCAGAGATCAGCATGACACGCAGCCTGGGGTTCGGTACCTATAAGGTTGTGGTGCAGGATATGGGGCATCTGGGACCAGCGGCGGTGGTCAGCATGTTCACATGGAATGATATGGAGACACAAGCGAACCCCAGCGATCTGGATATTGAGCTGAGCCGCTGGGGCAATCCCGACAGCAAGAATGCGCAGTATGTCGTACAGCCCTACTATGTGCCCCAGAATGTTTACCGGTTTAACGTGCCCGCGGGAGTGCATACGTATATTCTTCACTGGGCGCCCGGCATGGCATCCTTCAAGACCGTTTCGGGTACAGGCGAGACCGCCAACGCAAAACCGACCAGCGAGCACGACTTCACTTCAGGAATTCCGTCCCCTGCGGGGAAGACCGTGCATCTTGACCTGTATGACTACCATCATTCCAAGATCGCTTACCAGCGTCCGGCTGAGGTTGTCATTGAGAAGTTTGAGTATCTGCCGTAGCCGAAAGAGGCGAATTCGGCGCTGGCAATGGGCGGCCGCTGTGCTGGTGTGCCTGTGGCCTGTTCATTCGGCATTCGCGCTGCATCCCAGCGTCGAAATCTCACAATACGTCCACGACAGATGGACGGCAGAAAACGGATTGCTGGGTGGGTCGATTTATGCAATCTGCCAGTCTTCGGACGGGTATCTTTGGATCGGCACGGAGCGCGGGCTGGTGCGCTTTGACGGCTCTCACTTCACTCTGATCCAGCAGCCGATCGCGGGCACAGCGCCGCTAGGCCCCGTGCTTGGACTGGTTTCCGACACGGCCGGCAACATGTGGATTCGACTGGAGGACTTGCGGCTTCTTCTTTACCGAGACGGCCACTTCGAGGACGCGACCGCCCGCTTTCACCTGCTGCAGATCCCATACACCGCGATGGCGAATGACTACGAGCACGGGATTTTACTCGCCAACGGATATGAACAGACCCTGCAATATAGCGGCGGGAAATTCGTTACCGTCGTCGCCACTGGGCAGATACCCAACGCAGTGATTTCGCTGGCACAGACGCGCGACCAGACCATCTGGCTGGGCACCCGTGACAACGGCCTGTTCCGCATGGTGGACGGTCGACCGGAGAGTGTTTCCAACGATCTGAACGATGCGAAAATCAACACCCTGCTGCCGGCAATCAGCGGCGGATTATGGATCGGCACGGACCATGGGCTCCGATACTGGGACGGTCATCAACTGGTGGAATTGCCGTTGCCAGCGCCTGTTCGCCAGCTTCAAATCCTGACACTGCTCCAGGACAGCGACTTGAATATCTGGGCCGGGACCGATCACGGTCTGATTTGCATCCGTCCTGACGGGACCACGTCTCTCGCACTTCTCCACGACGGTCCTGGATACGAAGTGACAACCATCTTCGAGGACCGCGAAGGCGCGATCTGGTATGGCGGTTCGGCGGGCCTCGATCGCCTGCAGAACGGAACATTCACAACCTACACGACAGCACAGGGTATGCCTACGGACAAGATTGGCCCGGTATGGGCCGACTCGGAAGGGCAAACCTGGTTTGCGCCCGTCTCAGGTGGGCTTTACTGGATTGAGAAAGGTCAGGTTCACAAAGTTACGGCAGAAGGTCTGGCCGATGACGTTGTGTATTCCATCAGCGGCGGCGGCGGCGAAATCTGGGTGGGAAGACAGCACGGCGGACTTACCGTCCTGACGCAAAACGGAGATTCGTTTACTGCACGGACTTACACGCAGGCGAACGGCCTGGCCCCAAGCGGTGTGTACTCCGTTTGCCGCGAGCGCGACGGAACGGTCTGGGCAGGAACCATCAGCGGCGGGGTGAGCAGGCTGAAGGACGGAGTGATTACGAACTTCACCGATTCGAACGGAGTTTCCCTGAACTCGATCAACTCGATGCTTGAGGGTTACGACGGAACGATGTGGTTCGCGACTCCGTTCGGACTCGTTTCCTATAGCCAGGGACGATGGATGAATTACCCGGTAGAGGATGGCACTCCTGCGCCGAACGTCGAAACAATCATTCAGGACTCAGGGCATGTTCTTTGGCTGGCGACGTCAGAGGGCCTTGGTGTCCTCTCGTCTGGAAAGGTCAGAATTCTGGAGGGCCTTCCAGGGCCATTGCGTGAGCAAATCTTCGGCATCGCGGAAGACAGGTTGGGATTTCTATGGATTGTCACCTCGGACCATGTGCTCCAGGTGAATCGTGACGAGCTTTTGAAGGGGACAATCACCGCATCGAACATCCGAAGCTATGGGATCGAGGACGGCCTTAAAGGAGTGGAGGGCGTGAGTCGTGACCGCTCGGTAGTAACGGATGCGAGCGGCCGGATCTGGATGTCGTTGAATCGCGGACTTTCTGTTGCTGATCCCCGCCTCACGATCGACAGCTCAGCTCCGGTTGGGGTGCGCATTAACGAGGTGCTTGCCGGTGGCGTTCCGATTGACTTTCAGGCGGCGCCGAAAATCCCTCCGGGAGACGGAAGCGTGACGTTTAACTACGCGGGGATGAGCCTCTCGAATCTGGATCGCATCCGGTACCGGTACAAACTGGAGGGGTTCAATCGCGACTGGAGCGCAGTTACGGCTTCACCTCGAGTGACATACACGAACCTTGATCCCGGGTTCTATCGCTTCCGCATCATCGCATCGAATGGGCTAGGGTTATGGAACGGGCCGGAAACGGATGTTTCTTTCGTCATCGCGAGAGCATTCTGGCAGACATGGTGGTTCAGGGTCCTGTGCGGCGTGGCAGGTATGCTCTTGATACTTGCGCTGTATCAGCTGCGTCTTTACAGGCATACCAAACAGTTGAACATGCGCTTTCAGGAGCGGCTTGCGGAGCGAACGCGGATTGCGCAGGAGCTGCACGATACCCTGCTGCAGGGCGTTCTGAGCGCATCTCTGCAGCTTGATGTGGCAGACGAGCACCTGCCTGAGAATTCGCCGGCCAAGCCCGTGCTGCGACGAGTGCTGCGGATCATGGGCAGGATTTCCGAAGAGGGCAGGAATGCGGTTCGCGGTCTGCGCATATCTGAGGGTGAGAAGAGCAGCCTTGAGATCGCCTTCTCGCAGATGCGACAAGAGCTTGCGATGGATGAAAAGGTCGGCTATCGCGTGATGACGAACGGCGGCAGCCGCGCGGTGCGGCCGCTGATACGCGATGAAGTCTACCGCGTGGGCCGCGAAGCACTGGTGAATGCTTGTTTGCATGCCCAGGCGAGCAACATCGAGGTGGAAGTAGAATACGCAAGCAGGCACCTGAGAGTGCTGGTGCGCGATGATGGCCGCGGCATCGACCCGCAGGTGCTCGATTCCGGCCGTGAGGGACATTGGGGGCTGCGGGGAATGCGGGAGCGTTCGGAAAACATCGGCGCAAGCCTGAAACTGCGCAGCCGGGTGGGAATGGGCACCGAGGTTGAGCTGACTGTGCCGGGAAAGATTGCCTTTGAGAGCGAGGCTCAGAGCGCTGTACCGAAGTGGCTGCCGAGGAAGAAACAGGAAGAGCCTGATGGCGATAAAGCCACTCAGAAAGACGGAGTGCAGAAATGATTGACTCACACCGGATTCGAGTTCTCTGCGTGGATGATCATCCGCTGATGCGAGAGGGCATTGCCGCAATGATCAAAAATGAACCGGACATGCTAATGGTGGCAGAGGCGTCGAGCGGCCACGATGCGATCCTCAGCTATCGGGAGCATCGACCGGACATTACGCTGATGGACCTGAGGCTTCCGGACATTGGCGGTATCGATGCATTGATTGCCATTCGCGCCGAGTTTCCGAATGCTCGCGTGATCATGCTGACCACGTTTGAAGGTGACGTCGAGATTCAACGCTCGCTGGAGGCCGGCGCCCAGGGCTATATGCTCAAGAGCATGCCGCGAAAGCGGCTGGTGGAGATGATCCGCAAAGTCCATGCGGGAAAGAAGCAGATTCCCCCTGAGATCGCGGCGCACTTAGCCGAGCATATGGGAGAAGAGACGCTAAGCAAGCGCGAAATTGAGGTCTTGCAGCAAGTTGCCGGGGGAAACAGGAACAGCGATATTGCAACCCTGCTATTTATCTCCGAAGAGACGGTTAAAGGGCACATCAAGCACATTATGGAGAAGCTGGGCGCTGCGGACAGGACTGAGGCGGTTGCGATCGGAATACGCCGCGGAATCATCCACTTGTGAAGGGGCCCGCCGCATAATGCGCCGTAATTATTCGACCCAAAAGCACCCGATCTAGGGATTCCTACCATGCCTACTGCGATTAGTCTCGACGAGAGGACGATATATCAGTCCAGGAGGCTCCGGCTGCAAAGGCTTTTTTCCATGTTCCCGGATGGATGGCCCGGGATCGGTTTGATACTGTTACGGCTTGCGGTCGCCTTTAGCGCGGTGGCTTATGGCGTCGGAGCCGTGACGATGCCAGACTATCTTCCAATTTGGCGCTGGGTCGAGGCGGCGGTGGGGATCGGTGTCGGCCTTGCGCTCATGATTGGCTTCCTGACACCGCTCGCCGGGCTCGCAGCCGGCGTTGGATATCTCGTCACATTGATTGCTACATTGATCGGTCGCCATTCGGGCGCGCATCTGTCCACGCTTGCGAGCCTGGACCTAGTCGTAATGTCATTATCGCTGGTCCTGCTTGGCCCAGGGGCATTTTCACTGGACGCACGTCTCTTCGGTCGCAGGGAAATTGTGATTCCGCATAGCCGAACTCGCACAGGGGATGATGTGCGAGATTAATTCCTCGTTACCGCGCAAACGCACAGCAGGAACCATATACATCAAGCAGGGGATCCGCGTCCCCCCAAAAAGAGTAGGTGAATTTCGCCGCAAAGTGGTCTTTCGATCACGGTTGTTTGCATCCTATAGTGACGCTATCGGAACGAACGGCTCAGGCGCAGTGCAAGAGATCAACAAACGCAAGCCAAGAAGCAGGTGCCTGACATAGATCAAGTCGGAAGCAAGTCTGGCAAGCGCTCGTCAACAATTACCAAATCTTCAAAACTTAGGCGGATGAATCGATGCTTGAAGCAACCTTTGCAAATCATGGTCAAACGCAGATCAATTCGTTAGCGGTCGTCAGCGACGTTCACCTGGTTGCAGCAGCGAAAAACGGGGAGACTGCCGCATACGTAGAGTTGTGCAGACGACACAGAGACAGGTTACGTTGCGTCGCACAACGCATAACCAAAAACAAGGAGGATGCGGAAGACATCCTTCAGGACACGTTCATGAGAGCCTTTGTTCATCTTGATAAATTTGACGGCAGGTCTGCTTTTTCCACCTGGATAACGCGCATTGCGATCAATAACGCACTGATGCTGTTGCGGAAAAAGCGCGGTTATACTGTGGCCTCCCTTGAGGACCTTTCGTCTATCTCCGGCAAGTCAATGGAGATTGTTGAACATTCGCCGGGCCCGGAAGATCACGTCATCCGGAAAGAGATGAGAAGCCTCGCCCGTAAAGCTGTTCAGGGGCTTCCCCCAAAGCTTCGCAGCGTGATGGAGATTCATCTTTCGCTCGACAGCTCGATTCTGGATACAGCCGCTGCGGCGGG
>JASHUR010000083.1 GCA_030039895.1 Acidobacteriaceae bacterium
ACTTCCCAGGCTATTCAACCCCTACTTCACCTCATAACAATCAAGATCATTGGCAAAGGCCAGAGGACCGTTATAGTACTTCCGGATCTCCGCCTGCGTCCGAGCCTCTTTTCCCAAAGTCCGCAGCATACGATGCGACAGCACCAGGCTTTTCACATGCGCGCTTCCCGCAATCTTCCCAATCACCGACGGCGGCATATGCAGCTGCCGCACAACCCCGGTTACTCCTTCCGGCACCGCATTGTGCGCCACAAACAGATCGGCATTCTGCGCCAGCCGATAAAGCCCCGGTCCATTCCCGTTTGTGTCACCGCTGAAAACAACATCCTTGCCGCCAATCTCCACCCGCCACGCCAGCGCCGGAACCCCGCCATGAATTACTCGCACCGCCGACGCCGATAGATCGCCGTCGTGAAAGACAGTCATCGGCGTCTCGCCCGCCACTACGTTGTGCGGCTGCAACTTGTAGCTTCCTTGCTCCTTGGGCACGTATAACTCGCTCAAATAGCCGTAAAGCCCGTGGTCTGAGAAGAGCTTGGACACAAACTCCGTCGTCGACGGCATAAAGCTGTTCCCCGTCGGCCCATAAATCGGTAGCGGACGCGCGCGGTCTTCAAACCACGACGAGAAAACCAGCGTAGGAAAGTCTGCGCTGTGGTCCACATGGAAGTGAGTAAACAGGACCACGTCGAGTTGCGACATCTGCGCGCCGCTCTGTCCAAACCGAAGAGCGCTGCCTCCTCCCGCATCCACCAGCACCCGCGCTTTCCCGTTCTCCCACACCAGATAGCTTGAGGAAGCGCGCTTGTCCTGCAACTCAGGTCCCCCCGACCCAAGCACCTGAACCGCAACTCCGTGCGCGCCGCACGACTGCGCTCCCGCAGCTTGTAAAAGGACACAACCGGACAAGATGCCAACCACCAGCGCGATGATTTTCGGCAGTCTCATTGCACAATCACTCTCGCTCGATAAAGCCGACAGATGGCAAAGGCCGCGCCCCCACATCTCGAAGAGATTTGGGCGGGAAATCTGGGAGAGGCCCGCCCCTAATAGCCCTCACCCTCACTTAATCGCGGAAATAATCTTCCGGTACTCCTCTTCCGTGAACGCCCTCGAAGTCTCCGTCCGCACCGTCCCCTTCGACCCCAGCGCCAGATTGACCCGCGCTACCGTCGCATCATCCGGAGCCTCCACCACAATCGCCATGTCGTACTGCCCCATCAGCATGTAGAAATGTTTCAGCTTTCCGCCTCCCGCCTCAATGGCCTTCTTCGCTGCGTCCAGCCGCGACGGACTCTCCTTGACCTTCGCCATACCCTCCTGCGTCCAGCGGATCAGAGATAGATACGTTGCCATAATTGTCCCCTCCGGCCCGGAATTCTAGGCTCCGCGATACGCCGCGTCAATGCCCGGCGCCCACTCGCTGACCCGCTGACACGCCGACCAGCTGACCCGCTGAAACACTTGAAGGCCCTCACCTCCCGTCGGGGAAATGAGGGCCTCATCATGCAAACGAGCCTGTAAGCCGAATTCTGTCGAGGACGGCCATTCCTCTAGCCGCATCATTACTGATGCGGTCCAGCGACCTACCCGGAGGTTTCCGCCTCATCGCAGCGCTAGCCGCGGTGAGTAGCCCATCGTTGGCGCGCCGGGCCGGCACGCACGCGCAGCCGTCTGGGCCGGGCCGCGCATTTCCTCCCTATTTGGTCTTGCTCCGTGTGGGGTTTACCCTGCCTCCGTCGTTACCGCCGGAGCGGTGCGCTCTTACCGCACCTTTTCACCCTTACCTGGGTTCCGCAAGGAACACAGGCGGTATATTCTCTGTGGCACTGGCCGTCTTGCAGCCTTTACGCTGCAATCCCGGACGTTATCCGGCACACTGCCCTGCGGAGTTCGGACTTTCCTCTCCCGAGGTTGCGTTAGCAACCCCGGCAGCGGCCGCCCAGCCCGCTTGCTGCTTCTATTTTACCTCTACCCCGCCGGCTCCACCGTTACTGCAACGTTTACATGCCGCTCTCCAACCATCCCGCTCGCCGGAATATCCAGCGATCCGAGCGACATCGTCTCGCCTACCGCCAGCGTCGACGTCCCCGTCAGTGTCGTCTGTTGAATCACCGGGTCCTGAATGCCCTCTACCGTCTGCTTTGCCACCGTCTGTGACCTGCCCACCCGCGAATCCAGCTCCAGATGGCCCGGTCCCCCGCTCAACTTGGCTCGAATTATCAGGCCCAGGTCCAAATACTGCACCTGAGTTTCAACCTTGCCTCCGGAATCACTCGATCCCGTCACAATCGGCACCCGCGTGCCCTGCTTCACCTCCGCGGTTTCACCCGACGCAACCAGCATGGCAATATGCTGCGTCTTCGCAGCCTGCCCGTCACCCGTCTCGGTAAATGTGTAGGTCACCTTATAGCTCTTCACCGGCCGGTCCACTCCCGCCAGCACCTGCTTCGCCAGCACAATTTCATCCGCTGTGCCGTAAATTGACACCGCATGCTGCCGCGGAACATAAAACAGCTTGGCTTTCGGAAGCATGTTCCGCAGATCAGTCACAATATCAAACGCATCGCTGCGCGTTGTTGCGCTGTTCAGGTAGAGCGTCTCGTAACTCTTCGCTTCCGCCTTCACCGTGCCATTCACGTCCGCCGCCCGCGCCGTCACACCGGCGCTCGCCGCAATCGCCACCATCACGGTTACAATTCCCAGCACCCGGGCAGAAATTCCCCTCCGCCTCACACCCTCATCGCATGTCCGCATCATGACTAGCCTCTCAAAGTGGATCGACTCAAAGAGTCCCGCGCGTTACGCAACCCCTGCGCAGACATCTTCTATCCAACAATGACGGGCCCGCCGCCATTCCGCTCTACATTTCCTGGCTATTTTTCGAATCGAAGCGCGTCTGCCCTACAGCTCCTCACTCACCACCGGCAGCCTCAAATGTTCTTCCACCTGGTCCTCGATAAACTTCAGGACCTCATTCAGCGTCATGTTCGTCGAGTCGATCACAATCGCATCCTCCGCCGCCCGCAACGGAGACTCCGCCCGGTTCCGGTCCCGCTCATCGCGTTCCCGCAGCTCCTTCGCAATCCGCGCCGCCTTCGCCGCATCGCGCGCGCGCCCCTCTGCGCGGGCCCCGTCCCGCTCCGCAACCGGCTCCGTTTGCTCATACCGCCGCTGGCTCCGCGCCTCCGGAGACGCATCCAGAAAAAACTTCAAATCCGCATGCGGAAACACCACCGTCCCGATGTCCCGCCCTTCCATCACCACCCGTGCATTCTTGCCCATCGCCCTCTGCAGGCTCACCATCCAGGCCCGCACCGCCGGATGCACGCTCACCCGCGACGCCGCCTGCGTCACCTCCGCCGTGCGGATCCGCCCCGTCACATCCACGCCATCCAGCAGCACGCGGTTTCCCGCCTCCGCCGGTTCCAGCTTGATCGCGGTCTCCACTGCCAGCCGCTGGAGCGCCGCTGCATCGTCCACATCCACGCCCGTCTCAAGCGCCTTCAGCGCAAACGCGCGGTACATCGCGCCCGTCTCCAGATTCAAAAATCCGAAGTGCGCCGCAATATGTTTCGCCACTGTGCTTTTGCCCGCACCCGCCGGGCCGTCAATCGCAATAATGCAGGCGCGCCGCGTCATTCGCCGTCCCCGCTCCCTTCCTCTTTGCGCTTGCGCCGCGGAGGCCCAAATCCACCCGGCCTCTTAAATCCGCCCGCTTTGCCAAACCCCGGCCTGTCTTTCTTGAATCCCGGCTTGCCAAACGGCTTCCCTGTCTTCTTGAATCCCGGCTTTGCGCTCTTGAATCCCGGCTTGCCCTTCGCAAACGGCCCGCCCTGTTTCCCAAATGGACGCGCGCCCCATCCTTCGCGCCGCTCTTGCGCAAAAGGCCTGTCCTGCGCCTGTCGACGCGGTGGACGAGACTCACTCTCATCTCTTTTCCTGAACCCGCCCGGCTTTTTCCCATACGGTTTCTTCTTGAACCCTTCGCGATCTCCGAACCGCCCGCGCTCGCCGAACTCTCTGCGCTCTCCCTCAAATCTCTTCTTCGCAAAGCCGCCGCGTTCACCCTCAACCCGCTTCTTCCCGAACGGCTTTCTCTCAAATGGCTTCTTCTCAAATCGTTTCTTCTCGAACGGCCTCCGCTCGTCCTCACCTTCTTCGCGGCGCTTCCCGAAAGGCTTCTTTTCAAAGGGACGGCCTGCTCCAAAGCGCTTCTTCCCGAAACCTTCGCGCTCGCCCTCAAACCGCTTCTTCTCGAACGGCTTTCTCTCAAACGGCTTCTTCTCAAATCTTTTCTTCTCGAACGGCCTCCGCTCGCCGCGCTCTTCGCGTCTCTCGCGAAACGGCGGTCGCTCTTCGCCCTCTTCACCACGCTTTCCAAACGGCTTTCTCTCGAACGGCTTCTTCTCAAATCTCTTTTTCTCGAACGGCTTCTTATACTCACGCCCGGACGCTTCCGTGCCTCGCTGACTCGCCGGCCTACCGCCTCGCTGACCCGCCGATTCGCTGACCCGCTGACTCGCTGACTCGCTGACTTGCTGACTTGCCGCCTCGCTGATCTGAAACTCCGCCAGCGATCCCGTCACGTGCAGCAGCGGATGCGCGCCCACGCTCACCAGCTCCAGCTGACGCGTCGCCTGCAACCCGTTCACCACCTCGCGCACCCGCGACCGCGCCGCCAGCGGCGACAGAAATACCTCAATCTCCTCGCGCTCCGCCGCCACCACGCTATCCAGATACAGCGACACCAGCGCCGACAGCGCCGTCGTCTGCGCCACCTTCTGCGACGCCGTCATCTCCGCCGCAAACCGCGCCTGCGTCACCTCCCAGCGCGTCTCCGCCGCGTCATACGCCGGAACCACCCGCAGCCCATGCCACAGCTCGCCCAGCGCCCGCAGCACCGCCGCCTCCGTCACCTCGCGCCCCAGCGTCCGCTGAATCTCCGCGGCTGACTTGGCACCTTCATCGCGCAGCAGCGTCCACACCTCCACCATCAGCGGAGAAGCCTTGTCCCCCGGCCCGCTCTTCCAGTTCCGCCCGCCAATCAGGCTGAACACATACGGCAGAACCTCGCGCGCCATCACAAAGTCCGGAGTATCGAACGACCCCAGCCCTGCGCCCCCGGCAACCGCAGCCGCGCCAAAGCCTGCGCCCGGCGCGCCCGCACCGCCAAAAAGATTTAAGGGAACCACAGCCGCATCCGCAGCCAGCCGCTTCAGCAGCGCCGTCGCCGTCTCAACTGTCTCGCGTGTAGGAGCATCCGTTACCGCCCCCGCCACTGCCTCTGCCAGTGACGGAGCCGGAGCCGCAAAATGCGCCCTCCGCGGAGCAAAAAGACAAAGCCCCGCATCTTCAATCCACGACCGCGTCTCTTCCGCGGTCAACAAGGGATTCCCCGCCTGGCGCCATCGCGCCGCACGCGCATTCTGCAACTGTTCGGATGTCAAAGAAACTCATTTCCGCCCGTCACCCGGGCTCTCAAACCAACACTTCAGTATAAAGCCCGCGTCGAATACCCCTCTGTTCTGAGTCTTCCAGCACGCTTGCCCATCCCACCCCAACTCCCATCATGGTGTATTTTGGCGATGGAGAAGAATCCACCCATCCCCAGCCTCCAATGAAGGGTAGTCCATGAAATCTCTGCTGCGCTCCCGCTCTCTGCCCCGAACCCCATCCCGCTCACGCGCCAGCCGCATGCGTCTCCGCATCGCCGCCATCCTGCTTCTCGCCTTCTTCTCCGGCGCCGCCACATGCCTCCGTGCACAGAGCTTCCCGCAGCCTCGCCTCATCCCTATCCCGCGCAAATCCCACTTCTCCGGAGTCACCACCGCCGCCAGCGCACTCGTCATCGTGCCCAGCGGCAATTCTGAAGACTACTTCGCCGCCCACGACCTCGAGCAGGCCATGAAGGCCCGCGGCATTCTCGTCACGCCAAACACCGGAGCGCCCGCGCTCACCATCTGGCTCCTGCGCCGGAGCACGCCCGCCGCGCAACAAGTCCTGCAGTCCGCCAACCTCGCCTTCACTCCCGCCATGCACCGCGAAGGCTACGTCCTCGTCGCCCAACAGGGCAAGGTCTCCATCATCGCAGCCACCTCCGCCGGCATCTTCTACGGCGTGCAAACCCTCAAGCAGATGTTGCAGGGCTACGGCGACTCCGCCTTTGTCACCACCGGCGTCATCCGCGACTGGCCCGCCATGCGCTATCGCGGCATCGACGACGACCTCTCGCGCGGCCCGCTCCCTACCATCGCTTTCATGAAGCAGCAGATTCGCACCTTCGCCTCCTTCAAAATCAACCTCTATTCGCCTTACCTCGAAGACGTCATCCAGTACGCGTCCGATCCCGCCGTCACGCCGCCCGGCGGCGGCATCACCCGCTCTCAGGCGCAGGACCTCGCCCGCTACGCCAGCCGCTACCACATCATGATCGTGCCCGAGCAGGAAGCCTTCGGCCATCTCCATCACGTCCTCATCAACGAAACCTATTCCGACCTCGCGGAAAATCCGCACGGCAACGTCCTCGCTCCCCATCAGCCCGGCACGCAGCAGGTCATCAAGTCCTGGTTCACGCAACTCGCCGAAGACTTCCCCAGCCCATTCCTCCACATCGGCGCCGACGAAACCTTCGATCTCGGCACCGGACGAACCAAAGCCGAAGTAGAAAAGCGCGGCCTCGGCCCCGTCTATGCTGATTTCCTCTCGCAGATCCACACCACTCTCGCGCCGCTCCATCGCCGTCTGCTCTTCTGGGGAGACATCGCCTGGAACGACCCCGCCGCCATTCAGGGCCTGCCCAGGGACATGATCGCCATCCCCTGGATTTACTGGCACGAGGACAACTACGACAAGAACATCCTCCCCTTCAAAAACGCAGGCATGGAAACCTGGGTCGCACCCGGCGACGCCAACTGGTCTCAGATGTACCCGCTCGGCGACGTTGCCCTCGACAACATCTCCGGCTTCATCGAATCAGGCCAGCGCCTCGGCTCGACCGGAGCGCTCACCACAGTCTGGAACGACGACGGCGAGGGCCTCTTCAACGAGGACTGGTTCGGCGTCCTCTTCGGCGCGGCCGCAAGCTGGCAGCCCGGACTCAGCCGCAGCAAACCATACGAGGACGCCTTCGGCCAGGTCTTCTTCCACGACAGCACCGGAAAAGTCATGCAGGCCCAGCAGGACCTTCTCGCCATCACCCAAATATGGGATGTCTCCGACTCCGTCTTCTGGCTCGACCCCTGGAGTCCCAACGCACAGGCCCAGGTCGAAAAACTCCGACCCAATCTCCATCTGGTGCGCCTCTATGCGGAAGACGCTCTCCGCCTTCTGATCGAAGCGCAAAACCAGTCGCCGCATCTCATCCATCCTGAAGTCGTCAATGCCATGGAGATGGCCGCGCGCCGCATCGACTTTGCCGCCATGAAGCTCCAGTTCTCCGATGAAATGGCCCAAGCCTATGCGCAGATTTATTCCCTGCGTAAGGACAAATCAAAGAAGGCCAGAGATCGCGTCGAGGACTTGTTCGATTCGATGGTCGGCAACAACGGACGCTGCGAGGATCTGGTGAACGGCTACTCTTCTGTCCGCGAGCTGTATAAGCAGGCATGGCTCGCGGAGAAACGCCCCTTCTGGCTCAACAATGTCCTTGTTCGCTACGACCTCAAAATCCAACTCTGGCAGCAACGCCGCAACCAGATTCGTGCCATCGCCGAAACCTGGCACAACACCGGAAAACTGCCAACCGCAGAACAGGCAGGCATCCCTCAACCCCCGGACTCATCCGACTAAAGCATTTTCTGAGTCGGAGTGTCCCCCGAAGCGAAAAGCCCAAAGTCAACACAGGCTCTTATTGCCTATTGGCTACTGGCTACTGACTATTGCCTGTTGGCTGATCCCTATTGGCTATTGGCTGTTCCCTACTGGCTATTCGCTATTGCCTGTTGGCTGATCCCTATTGGCTATTCGCTATTGGCTGTTCCCTA